>CANQCH010000054.1 GCA_947589165.1 uncultured Bacilli bacterium | reverse complement strand
ACTTTAAAATTTAAATCATATTTACTTTGTAACATTTGTTTTACTAATATTTCTAAAGCGCGTAAGGTTTGCCCATTTTTGCCAATTAATAATGCATTCCGATTTGAAAATATTTTTAAGATGTTAACATCATCTTTTTTTTGAATTTCAAAATTTACTTCTAAACCTAAACTTTCAATTAATTCTTTTAAAAATTCTTTTGTAGCTTGATAAATTTCCGTTTTCTTCACAACCGTGACAGTAACAGTGCTTCCTTTAAAAAGTTTTCCTTTATTTTCTTTCGTTGTATAAACTATTTCATCTTCGGTTAATTTATTATCTTTTAATATTTCGGCAAGTATTTCCGCGGCATCTTTACCTTCTTTAATTATCGTTTCCATACTTCTTCCTTCTTTCTTAGTCCTTATTATAAAACAAAGAATAAGAAATTTCAATTTTTATTAAGTTCTAATACTCTTTTTCTGATAATTTCAACTTTTTCTTTTTGTTTATCACCAAGAATATTTAACCAATAATTAGTAAGGAAAAAAGATTTAAAAAAGGAATAACGATAGCAATCATCATTTTCTATACTCTTTAAATATTCTTCAATATTTTTTATTTTTCTTTCCTTAATATATTTTTTAAACATTTGCTTTTGTAAATTATAATCCTCTAATTCTTGATCCAAAATTTCTTTTTCCGTTAACCAGTAATAGCGACTTTTTATAAATATGTTAAAAAAGTCTTCTAAATTTATAAAATTATTAGTTTCATATTGATAAACATTAAATACTAAATCACAGCATTTATAAAAATAATTAAAATACTCTAATCCTAAATTAGTAATCTCTTCATCTGTAAAAGTTAAAGCTATCCTCTCATATTCCATACATTTTAATAAATTATCCCGGGATAGACCATAATTATGAATTTCATCGGCCGAATTAAAAATATTTAATAAAGCTTCAAAATGTTTTTCCAATTGATAACAATTATATTCATAATAAAAGCGACTTTCATAAAAATGATCACAGCCATGACCTGCATAGTTGCCACTTACTTGATCAAAATCTTCCCCAATATATTTTTTGTTGCTATATTCGCTAAAAAATACTTTGTCATATAAAAATTCAATTTTATCGGCCCAATCTTTCGTAGAATAGGTATAAGAATAAGTTGTTTTTCGTATTATTTCCGTATATAATTTAGGACATTTTTTTATCGACTTTATAACAAATTTTTCTAGACCAGGCATACCATCAGGTTGTACTACATAAGTTATAACTTTATCTTTTTCTTCATTTAATTTATACATTGTTTGAAACATATTTATAAACTCCTTTCTAACTTTCTTGATTGGGTTTCATATAATAAATTTAAATTATCTAAACAATCCCAAGCTTTTAACATTAATTTTTTATCATTTTCCCGATTGGTTAACTCATTATATTTATTAAAAATATATTTATATTCATTTCCCGGAGCAACGATATTAGCTAAAAAATGAATTGAGGCTATTATTTGCATTCCATTTTCATATTTTTGGCTAAAAGGAGAAATTAATAAAAAAAATTTTTCTAATAGTTGAATCTCATATCCATCAAAGTATTTAAATAATTGTTTATTATATCTTTCTTTAAAATATGTAGCATAAAATTTTTGAACCTCATTAGCCTTTTTATCTATTTCTTTTAATTCAGAATGCAAAAATCTAGAATAAGGACCATTAAAATTCCATACAAAACCATACATATCCATATTAATGATTTTTTGGACTAAATACATCATATACATTACGTTTTGGTGTTCTTTTTTTATTGTTCCCTTTAGTTTTTCTTTACTTTTAGGATTGTAACTTTGACGATAGGTTTCTTTATACAAAGCCAAAATGATTTCATCACTAAAATTCATTTTCATTTACCTCCGTTTTTATATTAACAGCTATAATCATTAAAAAGCTCTACATTTAATAGAATCAAAAAAGGAATAACCTTTTTTTGATTATTCCTTTACTTTAGCTTTAAGAATTTTTTTGTTCTTTTCTTTATTTTGCTTTTGATCTTTATTAACTAAACCTAAGGCTATATTTTGAATGGCAATAAAGGCATAGGTTGTAACCCAGTAAAATGCTAAAGCAGTTGGGAAGTTTAAAGATCCATAGATAATAACAAATAACATAACATATAACATTATTTTCATTTGTTTTTGCATATCAGGACTTTGACCAGCAGTATTATTCATAGTTTGTTTAAAGGAGAAATAAGTAGATACGGCAATTAAAATTAATAACAATAAGTATAAATAATTACCCTTTTGCATTCCGACCAACGGCGTTGTCCCTAATTGGAAACCTAATAAAGATTGTTCAAATATCACTGGAATTCGATAAATGGCTTGTAAAAAGGCAAAGAATACTGGTAATTGAATAAAGGAAAGTAAACAGCCTGATACTGGATTAATTTTATATTTTTTATAAACTAACATCGTTTCTTGGCTTTTAGCCATTAAAGCTTCATTATCCGTTCGATTCCGATATTTACGTTCAATCTTTTCGATTTCGGGTTGCGCTTTTTTCATATTTTTCGTTTGTTTTGCCGATTTAATGGATAAAGGTAAAACAATTAATCTGATTGCTAAACCAATTAAAATAACTGAAATACCCATATTCTTAACTAAATAGCCTAATTTAATAATTAAATATGCTAAAGGTTTAACAAATAAAAATTCCCATAAACCACTACTTTCATTTGAATTAATTTTATATTTTTGACATGATGGTAATTCTTTTAAACCAAAATTTAATTGATCACCATATTTTTCATATATTTTATATAGTTCCCCATCTTTTTCAGGTAAACATAAAATATTTTTTTGTAGCATTTGACCAGTTTCTTCATATTTAACGATTTTTTTGTCTTTATCCGTTATATAATTGGAATTACCACAGCCAGTTAATAAAAGTACTAAACAAACTAATAATATTATTTTATTTTTCATTCTTGAACCTTTCTTAATAAATTTTTAAATTCGGCATCTTTTTGCGCAAAATTAAGGGTATTATATGACTTTTTTATCATTACAATATAATTATAATGGGGTAAAAATAATTCTTTATTGTTATCAATTAAAACTCTAATTTGGCGTTTTATTTTATTTCGCATTACCGCCTTGCCATTTTTTTTACCTACTGCAATACCAAACTTAGCTTTAAAGTTATCTGATTCTAACATATATATAATAAAGTAGCTATTATAAAAAAATTTTCCTTTGTGGATAATTTCATTAAAAAGACTATTTGACTTGACAACTTCATACTTTTTCATTTAATCACCTAGGAAAAATTATTTTCTTATTTTGTATTAATTAAATTTTTACGACCCTTTTTTCTTCTATTTTTTAAAATATCCGTACCTTTACGGGCAAAAAATCCTTGTTTCTTCGCTTTGCGATGGTTATTTGGTTGATAAGTTCGCTTCATCGTTCCTCTTCCTTTCTTTTTAGCCCTTGTATTATAATATTAATCTTATGTTTTAGTCAAGAAATTTCTCATTAAATAACATTATTCACAAAGTTAACAACATTCAAAATAAAAGTTATCAACATTGTTGTTAACTTGGGGATAAATGGGAATAAAATTTTGTTGATAATGTTGATAACTTTAAATTTTGCTTTTATAATAGGTATTTACGCGGTGGATAAGTCCGTGGATAAGTTGTTTATTCGACATTTTTCTTTCCATTTAAAAGAAAATGTATTAAAATTTATTTAGGAAGTACAGATAGTGGGGTGAGGGTTTGAAAACAGATGATTTGTTTGCCAAATTTTTAGTCGAAATATCAAGTCAAGTTAGCCAAAATATCTATGCTATTTGGTTTGCCAAACTCGAACTCGTCACTATTACAGATGATCTTGTAACGATAAAAGTCCCAATGCAAATTCACAAAAGTATGCTGGGGGAAAATTATCAAAAATTAATTACCGATACCTTTTTTTCATTAACTGGTAATGAATATAAATTTCGTTATGTTTTAGAAGAAGAGTTAGAAGCCGAAAAAGTTAAAGAAGAAAATCCCATTAATGCTGATATTATTAAGGAAAAACAAGAAGATATTGCCTGGAATACTAATCTTAATCCCAAATTTACTTTTGATAATTATATTGTTGGTAATTCGAATCGCTTAGCTTATATTGCGGCGAAAGCCGTGGCCGAAACTCCTGGCTATGTGCATAATCCGTTATTTATTTATGGCCGAAGTGGTCTCGGGAAAACCCATTTAATGCAAGCGATTGGCAATTATATTACTAAAAATACCAATTTAAAAGTTTTATATACGACCAGTTACGAATTTATGAATGATTTTACTGGCATTGCGAGTGTTGATAAAGGTATAGATGCTATGAACTATGCCAATGATTTTAAAAATAAATATCGAAATGTTGATGTGTTAATTATTGATGATATTCAGTTTTTAGTAGGCGCCGAGCGGACCCAAACCGAATTTTTCCACACTTTTAATGCCTTACATCAAGCCGATAAGCAAATAATTATTAGTAGTGATAAAAGTCCTGATGATTTAAAGAAAATTGAGGAGCGGTTACGAAGTCGCTTCATGTGTGGATTACCGGTTGATATTTATCCCCCTGATTTTAATTTAAGATGTGATATTATTAAAGCCAAAATAAAAAATACCAACATTGAAAATAAATTAAATGACGACATTATCGAATATATTGCTAACCAATGTGTAAATGATGTTCGCCACATTGAAGGTACAATAAACCGCTTACTTGCTTATACCGCGATGATGGTGCCCGAAAAAATTACTTTAGATTTTGCCATCGAAGCGTTAAAAGATTTTGTAAATACCAACATTTATGTTAATAACTCCATTGGTTCAATTCAAAAGATAGTTGCGGATTACTTTAATATTACGGTAGATGACTTAAAAAGTAAAAAAAGAACCAATAAAGTAGTTAGACCAAGACATATTGCCATGTACCTCTGTCGGATGGAAACGGATGAAAATTTAGCCAAAATTGGTTTAGAATTTGGGGGCCGCGATCATTCGACTGTCTCCACGGCCATTGATAAAATAACGGATGATCTAAAAACTGATGAAGCTTTAAACAAGATGTTGAAAGAAATAAAGGATAAGTTGAAATGATGGGTATAAATAGTTAGTTATTAACACCAATATTTACGGAAAATAGTGGCCAAGAAAAAGTTATTAACATTATTAACGTTATAATAAACATAATAAAAAATATTTAAGAAAAGGAAGAAGGAAGAAAAAATGAAATGGACGATTGATAAAAATATCTTATTAGATGCTTTAAATAATGTAACGAGAGCATTAACGCAAAGGACAACTATTCCTGTTTTAAACGGAATTGTCTTTGATTTAACTGAAAAGGGAATTGACTTATTAGCTAGTGATAGTGAATTAACAATTAAGGTTCATATTGCTGATAAGGATATTAAGAAAAAAGAAGGGCAAGGAAAGATTATTATTCAAAGTAAATTCTTTGTTGATATGATTAAGAAAATGCCTACGGATGTTATTGACTTTGAAGTAGAGGATAATTTAAAAATTAAAATAACATCGCCATATAACCAATATCGATTAAATGGCTATAATCCTTTAGATTATCCGAATATTAACATGGATAAAAATGATGATGTCATTAATTTAGAAGCTAAAACTTTAAAAGAAATAATTAACCAAACAGCTTATGCTTTATCTAATCAAGAAGTTAGACCTTTACTAACAGGGTTAAATTTAAAAATTAATGGTGATATCTTAGAATGTATTGCTACGGATTCTTACCGCTTAGCTAAGAAAAATCTACGGTTAGCCAAAATAATTGAAAAAAGTATCAACATTGTTATTCCTGGGAAAAGTATTATTGAATTAGAAAAAATCTTGGCTGATGATGAAGAAAATGTGGAAGTATATGTATTTAAAAATAAAATCTTATTTATTTACAAAAATATTTGTTTACAAAGTAATTTGTTAGATGGAACTTATCCCGAAACAAGTCACTTTATTCCATCCGATTTTGCCTATATGATTAATTTAAATTTACAAGCCCTTTATGATGCAGTAGATCGGGCGGCTTTACTCGCCGAAAACAAAGAAAAAAATATTGTTAAGATGCATATTCAAGGAAAAGAAATGGTTATTTCTTCTACCTCTAATGAATTAGGCAATGCCGAAGAAAGATTAACAATTGATAGTAATAACAAAGATGGTTTAGAAATATCATTTAGTTCTAAATATATGTTAGATGCTTTAAAAGTAATTAAGGAAGAAAATATTTTATTACTTTTAAATAGTGATGATAAACCAATAATTATTAAACCGGTGACGGATGAATCATTGATTGAACTTATCTTACCAATTAAAACTTATTAAAAAAGAACGTAAAAAGTTCTTTTTTTGTGGTTAATTCGACAAATTTTGGAAATAAAATAACTATAATACTTTTTCAACAAGGAGGGTTTATGGGTTATATTATTAACAAAGATACTTATTTTTTAATGAAAAATGGTGATAATTGGGAAATAATTGAAAAGACTAAAAAATTAGTTAATCGGGATAATATATTAAACATTTTAAATGAAAGTTGTTTTTATTATGGCAGTAGTTATTTTGGGCGGAAAAAAGCCACGAAATATTTATTAGGAATAAGTAGTAAAGCGCCAATTATTTTAAATGAAAAAGAGAATTTATTATTGTTTCCCATTTTTTCCTTACGCAGTGATAAAGGTTTATGGTTTATTTATCACAATATTGTAAGTTATAAAAAAGTTAATAACTATGTGGAAGTAACCTTTTTAAATGGGGAAACTTACTTATTTTTATTATCTTTCACCATTTTTAAAAATCAATATTTAAAATGTGGAAATTTGTTAGCTAAAATTACCTTAAGAAAATAGAAAAATTGAATAATTTGGCTTTAATTTAATTTTTAAGTATGATATAATTATATTGCATATAGGTATACGAAAGTGCACATAAAATTAAAAATTTGACAAAAAAGAGGCTAAAAATGAAAATTAGCAAATTAAAATTATTAAATTTTCGTAATTATGAATCTTTAAATGTAAAATTTTTTGATGGCCTAAATATTATTTATGGTGCCAACGGGAGTGGTAAATCCAATTTAGTAGAAGCCATTTATTTATTAGCTTTAACTAAATCATTCCGTGTTAGTAATGATAAAAATTTAATCAAAAAGGATCAAGAAAGTACAACCGTTGAAGGAACAATTACGAAAAATAATGATTATGCTAATTTTAAAGTGATGATTGCATCGGATGGTAAAAAAGTGGAAATTGATAACAATAAAATTAATAAAATTAGTGAATATGTTACCAAAATTCAAATTATTAT
>CANQCH010000053.1 GCA_947589165.1 uncultured Bacilli bacterium | reverse complement strand
CCTTAAATTTGGCAATTTTCGGCTATATATAAAATTATCCGTACACACTCCTAAATAGAGTATATCACATTTTGCTTAAATTTAAATTATTTATTTTATGCACAATCATTGTGCATTGTTGTTATTTTTAAATACCATTTTGCACAATAAAGTAAAAATATTGTGCATTTTTTTAAAAACTTATATATAACATCAATGTCCTAATTCTTCGGTCGCAATATCATTAAGTAGGGCGCGTCCCCGATCATCTGGCATTGAAAATTTTTGAGAAAAATATCTTAAAGCGGCGGCAAGTTCACCATTCGCACCCCCAAATTGCGTAATTAATAGTTTTGCCATCGTTAAATCCTTTTTATGAATATTTAACGGATAATTTAAATGTTTGACATATTTAAACATATTTCGCATCCTCCCGATCGTTCCATGGCCATGGTTCATTAAGCCAATTAAATGGTTCACCTAAAGCTTCAGTAACTTGAAGGGGACCATATTGTTTTACATATTCCATTTCCTTTTCACAAGCTTTTTCGGTATACTTTTGAAATAAAGTTAAAAGTTCGGGATCATCTGGATGTAAATCTAAACTTAAATTTAAATCATTAATGGCAAAATTATACATCATAACTTCTAATAATAATTTATCTTTTTTACTAGTTGGTTCTAGCTTGCGATAAGTATAGTTTTTATAAGGTTTAAATTCATCTTGATACATATTCCCGCGTAAGAAGCCTGCCAAGGGATCTAATACTTTGGTAGTTTTAGGTTCCTTTTTTTCACTAAAAGGAAAATTGGTATCTAAATTAAAAGGCATAAATCCTAAATTTTCATCAAATAACATAATTTCCTCCTCATGATATTGTAGTTATTTTTCCCAAATTGGCTTGGGTGTTAGTAACGCTTAAATTTAAAAAGCGTAAAAAAATCTATTTTTCCGTCTTTTAAAATTGACTTTAATAATTTTCTATCTTAAAATAAATAATAGAATAGGTATGATAATATGATTAAGATTAATTTAAAAAAAATTAATTTCGATGATATTTTTGAAAAAGTAAAAAGCTTTTTATTAAAGCATAAATTAGCCGTGACTAGTTTAAGTATAGTTGCGCTTTTAGCATGTATAAGTTTTTTAATTTCTTATGCTTATTTTAAAGTTACGGAAAAAGATGTTATTATTGGTGGTACCGTTGGAGAAATCCCCGACATTGATATTCGCGTGATGGTCGAAGATCGTGATAATGCCGGCGAAGCTTTGGGAACTTATTCGGAATATCCTTATGTGCCCCAAGCAGGATATGAATTTAATCGGGATTTAAGCTATTGTACGCATGGTTCCGAACTTATTTATGGTGATGATTATAGTTTAACAGTTGATACGGAAGGACCCGAATTATGTTTTGCTTATTTTGATGCCACAGCAAGTTTGGATATTAATTTGGAAGTGTATATTCAAGAAGTAAATGAAGTCGGGGAAGGTCTTAGTAATGAAGATGGGAATATTTATCGGATGATTGCCCATAATGAAGTTCCAGCCGGTTATAAATTTAATGTGGAAAAATCTTCTTGTACTTTAGGTACGTTATCTTATAATTCACGGGATAATCGTTTTATCATTATTTCTCCCGGTAAGACTTTTTGTAAAGCTTATATGGATGCTGTATCTCCCGATGTTTTATTAAAAGTTTTTTTACAAAAAGTACCAGGTGTAAGTAATTCCATTGATGATTACTATAATTTAGCGGATGGCGAAAAAATTCCGGCTAATATGTACTATGAATTTAGTAAAACTGAAGGATTAGATTCTAGTTGTAAAACCGGGGGAACTATGACTTTGGAAAATCAAAATATTGTCGTGCAAGCTAAGCAAAAAACCGTCTGTACGGCCTATTTAGACATTGTTTCGGGACCTATTGTAAGTGAGATTGCTTTAAATAACAATAAAGTTGCTTTAATGGCTAGTCCTATCGGTAGTCCGATTAGTAAATGGTATTATTCCACTGGGGATAATTATCAAGAAATTAAAGATGGTAATATTGAAGCGGCTAGTAAAGTGCGCATATACGGTGAAGATGCCGCGGGTAAAAAAACCACGATAATTGAACTCGACCAAGATAATCCTTATTTTTATGATGGTATATTTACCAAGGATACCGAAAATGAGTTTTTAATTGAACAGGCTGGTTACTATTATTTACAAGCCTGGAGTGCTAGTGAAAATATGACCCAAAATGCTGGTAAATATGCGGATGGTTATGTTTATTTAGATAAGGGTGATAAAGTATTTGTCACGGTTGGGGCCATGCCCAATGGGGCAACAAATATTAAGATTAAGGCTAATAATGACAATAATCGGCTTTTGATTGTGGGCGAAGACTTAACTTATACTTATACGGAAGAAACAGCGGGCAATTATCCGGGAACTTGTGCTTTAAATAATAAGTATTATTTAATTAATAGTCATATTTATGGTTCTCGAGAAACCTTTACTGCGCCAACAGGAGCGATGGAAAGAGGTCATTTGGGCGATGGTTATGTCCGTATATCTTATATTGGTCAAACCATCGAATAGGAGTTTATATGATATGTCAAAAATGTGGTAATCAATTACCTAATGAAGGTTTTGTTTGTAAATTTTGTGGCGCGATGATGACTAGTGAACAAATTGAACAACAAAAAAATTATTTGAAAGAAAAACGTTTTCAACCTAAACTAAAAAGTGAATTATACGGAATTGAAAAAATTGATTATCGGGAGGAAAAAGAGCAAAATAATCCCAAATTAAAAGCGGTATTTATAATTGGTGGGGTAATTATATTTTTAATAATATTGGCTATACTAATTAACATAAGTTAGGTGATATTTATGTTAATTGTTTGCCTGAAAATATTTTTAGCTCGCATAGTTGATGTATCTTTAGGCAGTATTAGAACTATTTTAATGGTCAAAGGTAATTCCAAAACTGCAAGTATTGTGGCTTTTTTGGAAGTTTTTATTTGGTTTATAATTGCTAAAGAAGCGTTAAATACCCCTTATAATTCGTTATTAATTCCTTTATTTTATGCTGGTGGATATGCAACGGGAACTTTAATTGGCACGTATATTTCCAGTAATTTTTTAAATGGCATTGTGGGCTTACAAGTAATTACGAAATGGCCAAATAAAAAATTAATTAATCAAATTCGGCAAAGTGGCTTTGGGGTGTCTATTATAGCTTTAAAAGATGCTTATGAGGGAAAAAAGAAAGAAATGTTAGTGTTACAAGTAAATAAAAAGAGTCTAAAAGAAATAACTAATTTAATTTATGATTTTGATCAGCAAGCTTTTATTATCGTTAGCGAAACTAAATATGTTCATAATGGTTTAATCAAATAAAAAACATAGATAATTTTAAGTCTGCAATATTGACTAAACTAAATATTTATAGTATTATTAGAAACATAGAGGAGTGTTTTATAATGGAACAAAATTACAAAGTTATAAATGATAAACGAGGTTTTACCTTAGTTGAATTGTTAGCTGTTATCGTAGTATTAGCTATCGTTATGTTACTAGCCGTTCAAGCCGTATTACCCCAAATGACAATTGCGCGGAAAAATTCTTTTGCGATAGAAGCCAATGGGGCGATTGAAGCCGCGACCAGCTATATTGTTACCAAAGCGTTGACAGAAAATTTAATTGTTCCTTCCAATAGCAAGGGTTTATGTGTCAAGGTCGAAACTTTAGCGGATGGCTTTTATAAGGCCGATACTTCACGTTATTGGGGATATGTGATTATTACTCAAAAAGCCGGAGCAAATACTAACTACTTATATAAAGTATATTTACAAAACGGACAATATATGGCTAATGGTTTAGGTTTAGATGCCTCCGGTACTAGTAATGTTAGTATTGATGGTGATGATATTAAAGAATATGATGCCACTGCCTTACCAAAAACTTATCCTGAAGGTTGTCGTTAAAGCATTTTACTAAAATGCTTTTTTCTTGTCTAAATTTTTTCTTGTCTAAAATAGATAATTAAGATATAATTTTAATGGTGATATAAATGAAATTATCAATGGAAGAATTAGTTAATTATTGTAAACAATATGGATTTATATTCCCAGGAAGTGAAATATATAATGGTTTAGCAAACTCTTGGGATTATGGTCCTTTAGGTACTAATTTAAAAGAAAATATTCGCAATGCTTGGAAGAAAAAGTTTATCCAAGAAAATCCTTATAATGTGGGGTTAGACGCGGCGATTATAATGAATCCGAATGTGTGGGTTGCCTCTGGGCATGTCGCATCTTTTGCCGATCCATTAATTGATTGCAAAAATTGTAAATCACGCTTTCGGGCTGATAAATTAATCTCCGACTTTACCAATGGTCAAGAAACTGGTGATGGTTGGGATAACGAAAAATTAGAAAATTTTATTCGGGATAATAATATTAAGTGTCCTACTTGTGGTAAAAGTGACTATACGCCTATTCGGCAATTTAATTTATTATTTGAAACGTCATTAGGGGTTACAGAAGAAACGAAAAATACGGTTTATTTAAGAGGGGAAACGGCCCAAGGTATTTTTGTTAATTTTAAAAATGTCGAACGAAGCATGCGGCTTAAAGTTCCTTTTGGAATTGCTCAAACGGGTAAAGCTTTTCGAAATGAAATAACTCCAGGTAATTTTATTTTCCGCTTAAGAGAATTTGAACAAATGGAATTGGAATTTTTCTGTCAACCGGGGACCGATTTAGAATGGCATGGTTATTGGAAAAATTATTGCTTAGATTTTTTAAAAAGTTTAGGTTTAAAAAAAGAAAATTTACGGTATCGTGATCATTCTCCTGAAGAATTAGCCTTTTATAGTAAAGCAACAACCGATATTGAATATTTATATCCGATTGGTTGGGGTGAACTTTGGGGGATTGCCGATCGTACCGATTATGATTTAGGAGTTCATCAAGCTAAAAGTGGTGTCGATCTTCGTTATTTAGATCCGGAAACCAACGAAAAATATTTACCTTATGTAATTGAACCATCAGTAGGTTTAGATCGTTTAATTTTAGCCGTTTTAACTGATGCATATACATTGGAAAAGGGTACGGATGCGGATCGTTTAGTTTTGAAAATTCATCCGGCTTTAGCACCATATAAAGTAACCATTTTACCTTTAATTAAGAAAAATCATCAAGCTAAGGCCATTGATATTTATGCTCACTTATGTAAATACTTTGCTTGTAGTTATGATGAAGCCGGTTCCATTGGTAAAAGATATCGGCGAAGTGATGCCGTTGGGACACCTTTAGCCATTACCATTGATGATGAAACGTTAAATAATGATACGGTTACGGTTAGAGATCGGGATACAATGGAACAAATAACGTTAAAAGTAGATGAATTAGTTGATTATATTAATAAAAAAATTGAGTTTTAAGCGAAAAGTATCTTGCTAAAATACCTTTTATTTGATAAAATGGGTTCGTAGACTAGGGAGGTAATAGTATGGCCTTTAAAAAATTAAAAAGTATCTTTGAATACAACGGCGATGAAGAAAATAGCACCGGTAGTGAAGATGAATATTATACGGTAAGTGAAGAAAAAGCGGTAAAAGATGCTGATAAATCAGGAAATAAGATGATTTTACTTGAACCCCGGGCTTATTCCGAATCGGTCCAAATTGCTGATCACTTAAAAAATCGCAATAGTGTGGTCGTTAATTTAAAAAGAGTTACCGGTGAACAAGCTAAAAGAATAATTGATTTTTTAAGTGGTGTAGTCTACGCTATCGCGGGATCAATGCAACAAATTGGGGTTGGCATTTATTTATGTACCCCTAAAAATGTTAATGTCCAAGGCAAGATAACGGATGATCATGACAAACGAAATAAAAATAATACCGATGAAGAATTAGATTGGTAGGTTTGTTATGGTTAATAAGTTTAGTACTAGTGTTCCCGGTTATAACCGAAATGAAGTAAATAATTTTGTTAATGAAGTAGTTAAAGAATATGAAAGCATGCTCGCTAAATTAAAGAGTAGTTGTGAAATAATTGATTCTTTAAAAAAAGAATTAAAACATTATCAAGATAATGAAGCCTCTTTAAATCGAGCCATTTTAATCGCGGAAGAATCGACGAGCAATATCAAAAGAGCGGCTTATGAAGAATCTAAAGTTATTATTGACGATGCGAAACGAAACGCGACTAAAGTTATCAATAATGCTTTACAAAAGGCCGAAAGAATCGAAGAAGATGCCGAAAATCTTCGCCGTAAAGTATCTAATTATAAAAGACGTTTTAAAGCCTTAATTGAAAATCAATTGGATGAATTAGAAGAATTTGATGATCGCATATAAGAAATAAGTAGTATTTCTTTTTCTTTTTAATAAAAAGGGTGACAAAATGAAAAGAAAGGTATTAGCAATCATAATAGGGAGTTTAATTTTTCTCGCTTTGGTTTTACTAGGATTAAAACCAATTGTTTTGCGTACTTTAAAACCTAGTTTACCCGAAGAAAAAAAAGCAGAAGTTTTTTCTCAAGAAGTAGAGCCTTTATTAGCCGAAAATGATATTATTTTAGGCATTAATCCTTTGTATTCGGGGCAAGGAATTACCTGGCAAGATAACAGTTTAACAGTGAGTGAAGATGGTACGTATAATATTACGGGTAATTTGCCTTTAGGTCAAATTATTATTACGGCTCCGAAGCAAGTTACTTTAAATTTAAATAATGTTAGTATTTTTAATGAAACTAAGGCTGTTTTAGATATCGAAACCAATGGCCGCGTAATTCTTAAGGTAAATGGTGAAAATAATTTTACGAGTGATAGTTTATTAGCGATTGATAGTAAAAGTGATCTACTAATTACTGGGGAAGGGAAGATAACTATTGCTAGTAATGGCGATGGCATTAAGGCTACGAATGTGGTTATTGAAGCGAATAAAACTTATATTATGGCGAAAAATAGTGTTTTTGCGAAAGACACAACTTATCAAATAACAAAGGACGAATTTATCGCTTTAGGGACCAGTAATTTAGGTAAAATAGCCTCATCACCTAAGCAAAATGTGTTAATTTTTAATTTGCCAGATAAATTAACTAACGATGATAATTTAAGTTTACAATCTATTGATACGGCGATTACGATGAATTTTAAAGGTTTAAATGACGCTAATTACATTATTTTAAGTCGGGCCGATTTAGCTAATACCGATTATATTTTAACTAAGAATAGTGAAAAGATGACGATTGGTGAAAAAGATACCTTTAATGTTGGTGATGGTTTAAATATTTTTAATTAAATAAAAGAAATTTTATTTACAAGCTTAATATAATATAGTATAATTTATTTACGACTTTTAATGGTGGCAAAAAAAGGCTTGCCAAATGTGCAAAAAGTTGATAAAATTAAATAGGTTTTGCTGTAATGGGCTTGTAGCTCAGCTGGTTAGAGCGCACGCCTGATAAGCGTGAGGTCGGAGGTTCAAGTCCCCCCAGGC
>CANQCH010000052.1 GCA_947589165.1 uncultured Bacilli bacterium | reverse complement strand
TATAAGAAACAAAGGTCATTTGGATAAACCAAATACCTTTTTTAATTAAAATAAAAAACTGTCGGGTTATAAGTTCATGTTGGGAATGTAAAATATTGGTAGCAATATCAATATTTTTTTGTTATGATAAAAATATGGATGAATTAAGAAAAATAAATAATATATTAATTAAAGATAGTGAAATAAGAATTTTAAAAAAGTATGATATTAATGTAAATAATTATGCTTCAATAGAGGAAATACTTTTTCAAATTGATCAAATTATTGATGATTTAGAAGCCGAAGAATATGATGAATTAGATTATTTAGCAAGTAATTTAATGGAAAGAAAATATTATGGCGAAACACATAAATAGATGTAGTTGGGTTAATTTAAATAATTCTTTATATGTTAAATATCATGATGAAGAATGGGGTGTACCTAAAGATAATGATCAAGAATTATTTGAATTATTAATTTTAGAAATTTTTCAAGCGGGACTTTCTTGGGAAACTATTTTGAAGAAAAGAAATAATTTTCGTTTAGCTTTTGATAATTTTAATCTGGCAAAAATAATTAATTATGATGAAAGTAAAATAAATGAATTAATGCTTAATAAAGGAATTATTCGGAATAAAAGTAAAATATTGGCTACAATTAAGAATGCGCAAGTATTTAAAAATATTATTAATGAATATGGTTCTTTTAGGAAATATATTTGGTCATTTACTAATAAGCAAGTTTTGTATGGCGTTTATCAAACGAAAAATGAATTAAGTGATAGGATAAGTAAAGATCTAAAAAATAAAGGCATGGTTTTTGTGGGGAGTACCATTATTTATGCCTATTTACAAGCGATTGGGATAATTAATGATCATGAAAAAGAATGTTTTAAAGCATCAATTTAGATGCTTTTTATGTTATACTAAATAGGTAAGACTAGAAGGAGTAACGATTTATGAATGATGAATTAATTACAAAAGTAAGTACCAAATTAAATTTAAAACCATATCAAGTAAAAAATGTTATTGATATGTTAAGTAAGGGCGCAACAATTCCTTTTATGTCACGTTACCGGAAAGAAGTAACGGGCAATTTAAATGAAGATGAATTAAGAAATATTGAAACGGAATATAACTATACGGTTAATTTAGCGAAAAGAAAAGAAGATGTTATGCGCTTAATTGCCGAAAAAGGAATGTTGACGGTAGAGTTAAAAAACGAAATAGAAAAATGTGAAAAATTAAGTGAAGTGGAAGATATTTATTTACCATTTAAAGAAAAAAGAAAGACGAAGGGCACCGAAGCAATTAAATTAGGATTAGAACCTTTAGCCAAAATAATAATGAGTTTACCCCAAAAGACGAAGAATGAATTAGCCGAACCATATTTAAATGATCAAGTAAAATCAGTGGATGAGGCTATTACTAATGCGGGCTTTATTATTGCCGATTGGATTAGTGATAATCCGAAATATCGGAAATGGTGTCGGGAATATTATTTTAAAAATGGTTTGGTCAAAAGTAAAATTAAAAAAGATGCTGTCGATGAAAATAAAGTATACGAAATTTATTATGATTTTACGCAAAAGATTCCGTTTATAAAACCCCATCAAGTTTTAGCAATTGCCCGGGCGGAAAAAGAAAAAGTTTTAACGTATAGTTTAAGTGTTGAAAGTGAAAAAATTATTGCCTATTTAGAAAAAGAAGTCTTAAAGAATCAAGAATTTCCGTTAAAAAAAGAAATGCAAGGTTTTATTCTTGATGCGTGGAAAAGATTAATGGAACCATCTCTAGAACGGGATATTAAAGCCGAACTATATGATAATGCTTCGGCCTTTGGCATTAAAGAATTTGGCCAAAATTTAGAAAATTTATTATTAACGCCACCGATTAAAGAAAGAGTCGTAATGGGTTTTGATCCCGCTTTTCGGACTGGTTGTAAATTAGCGGTATTAGATCCCACCGGCCAAGTTTTAACGATTGGTGTTATCTATCCTCATGAACCGAAAAAAGAAGTGGCCGCGGCTGAACAAATCATGCTAGATTTAATTCAAAAATATGGAGTTAAAATTATTGCCATCGGAAATGGCACGGCTTCGCGCGAAAGTGAAAGTTTTGTCGCTAATTTAATTAAAAAATATCATTTAGCAGTCAAGTTTGTAATGGTCAGTGAAGCGGGTGCATCCGTTTATTCGGCTTCACCTTTGGCCAAAAAAGAATTCCCAGATTATTCCGTTGAACAAAGGAGTGCCGTAAGTATTGGACGCCGTTTGCAAGATGCTTTATCCGAATTAGTAAAAATTGATCCCAAAAGTATTGGCGTTGGGTTATACCAACATGATTTAAAACCGAAAGAATTAGATGAAGAATTAGCCTTTGTCGTAAGTAAAATTGTTAATAAAGTGGGAGTTAATTTAAATAATGCCAGTGAAGCAATTTTAAATTATGTTTCCGGTTTAAATAAAAAATTAATTACGAAAATAATGAATTATAAAAAGACGAAGGGAAGTTTTACTTCGCGAGCTGAATTAAAAAAAGCTTTAGGAACGGATGCTTTAGCTTTTGAACAAGCGGCTGGGTTTTTACGCATTTTAAATGGTTCAAATCCGTTAGATAAAACTAATATTCACCCCGAAGATTATGCTTTAGTAGAAAGTTTAGCCCATGATTATAATTTAGATTTAAATTTGGTTGGCACCGATTTGATGCGGGAAAAATTAGCTACTTTAAATACGCCAGAATTGATGAATAAATATCAAGTATCAAAGGAAAAGATTGAATTAATTAAAACGAATTTATGGCAAGGAATTATTGATCCGCGGGATGAAGTTAAGCAAATGACTTTACGCAGTGATATTTTATCCATTGCTGATTTAAAAGTCGGGGATGCTTTGGAAGGAACGGTTCGCAATGTAACATCTTTTGGCGCCTTTGTCGATATTGGGTTACATGATGATGCCTTAATTCACATTTCCCAAATGAGCAAAGAATTTGTTAAACATCCGAGTGAAATATTAAAAGTTGGCGATATTGTGACAGCTTATGTCATAAAAATAGATTCCGAAAAAGAACGGGTTAGTTTGAGTTTAATCGCAGAATAAATTGACAGTAAAATAATAATTTGATAACATAAAATAGAAATAGAATAGTAATGGAATAGTAGGTGGGGAAGTTGGAAAATATTGTTAGATTGGTTGATTATCGTGATACTGGTTGTCCTATTTGTCATGGCAAAATTCATAATTTAGAATTAAAATCGGAGATGATGACGGGACGCCAAATTGTTTGCCCTTATTGTGGTATTGATTTACAAATATTTTCCGATATGGCTATTTCCACCCGTTTAAATGATCGACTAAAAACTATTATTCAAGAGTTAGAAAGTTTATCCGTGGTTAGTAGTAAATTAAAACTATTTCAACAATTATATGTTGTCAATTACCATGCTCTTGATTTTCAAACGGTTATTGATTTTATCGTGGAAAATAAGATTAAAGAAACTGATTTGGATGAAATTCTTCGGGGCCATTTAGCAATTCCTAGCACCATCAATGCGGTTAATGTAAACGAAACATTGGGCGAAGGTAATTGGGTTAATTTAACGGTGAGAAAGGAAGATACAGATATAGTTTTACAAATGCTTAATCGTATTGCCTATAGTTATTTTAAACAACACACGCAACCACCTTTTTCTTTTATAAATAATCAAGGTACTAATTTTACCATTTATTTTTTAGAAGATGAATGTCGTGATATTTTCCTTCGTTTACTAGAGTATAATACTAATATTTTAACGGAAAGTATTATTCGTTCAGCATTAAATAAAGAAAGTAGTTTATTAAATACTTTAGTTAGAGAAAGAACGGCATCATGAAAAAATATATTATTCTGGGTTTAATTTTTTTAGGGTTAGTTATTCTCACCGGGGTTATTATTTTTCAAGGTTGTGATATTAATTTACTTTTAACTTCGATAAAAAAAACAAATCCCATTTATTTATTTTTAGCTTTTATGGCCGTCTGGGGCTTTGTCTTTTGTGGCAGTTTATTTTTATATCGTATCTTACATCATTTTGGTTATGAAACAACTTTTTTCCATAGTTTAGGTTATTTTTTGACCGAAATTTATTTTTCGGCCATTACACCCAGCTATGTCGGGGGCCAACCAGTGCAAATGTACGAAATGAAAAAAGATGGAATTCCTTATGAAGCCAGTAGTGTAATTGTTTTATTTTATTCCATGTTTAATCGTATTTCCTTAATTTTTTGGGCCACGATTTTCTTTATTTTGGGTTTTAAAACGATTTTTTCGTTAAATAAAGTTTATATTTGGTTAGTAGCTTTAGGTTATTTAACTACTTTAATGGTTATTGGCTTTTTTGCGTTAGTTATCTATTCGCCTAAAGTTAGTGCTTTAGTCCAAAAAATTTGTAATTATTTTATCAAGAAATTAAAATTTATTAAAAATAAAGAAGCAGCGCAAGAAAAAGTAACGACGATGTTAGCTAATTATGCGGCTTGTGCCAATATTACTAAAAATAATAAAAAATTATTACTGGAAGCGGCAATTATTTTACCATGTCAAAGATTATCACATCTTTTGGCGGCGTTTATGGTTTATAAAGCTTTTGGTTTAAATGAATATTCTCTTATCTTAGTTTTAGGTTTTCAAACGGCGGTAACTTTGGGTTCCGATCTTATGCCCACCCCGGGTGGTGTCTTCTTTAATGAAAGCCTATTAGTTGTCGTTAATAATTTATTATATGGCAGTACTTTAGCTTTATCGGGTATGCTGCTACTTCGAACCTTTAATTTTTATTTATTAGTCGTACTTAGTGGTATCTTTTATTTATGTTTCCATTTTCGTAAATCGCGAGCATAAGCTTGCTATTTTCTTTGATAAGGTTTATAATATAACTACTTAACTACAAGTGAGGAGTAGTCTAAATTTTTCATAAATTTTCTCCTTTCTTTTTTGAAAAATAATCTATTTTTAATAGATTATTTTTTCATTATGGGAGTGTTGTACTTTAAAAAAGAAAGCTTTATAATAAAGAAAAGAGAAGTGATAATATGGCAAAACAGGGTATGGGAATTAAAATTAAGGCTAATTATAATAATTTATTATATTTATTTGATATGATTGGTTTTGAAGATGCTAAACCCCATTATTTATTAATGGAAGATAATCATACTTATTTAGTAGAAAAATATAATGATGCCCGGTTTTCTTTACAACCAAATAAAACGAATAAATATTTTGAAATAAAAAAAGGTCATAATCTAGTGGCCTATGAAAATAAATATACTTTAAAAAAGGAAAGCCCCCTTAATCAAGCTTTATTACAAAAATATTGTGGGACAATGATTGTTCCCAGTAACTTAATTATTCAATTTATTCATAATAATGAAGATATTAAAAAAATTGTAAGTCTCTATTTAAATGATGCCATTTATGCTTTATATGCTATTAGTAAAAACAAACAAAAAAATGAATTTGTTAGTAAAATATCACCGGATTATCAATTTATTAATGGCACCATCATGTGTGGGGATACCGAGTATATTGATAAAGATGCGCCGGATATTAATGATAAAAATACTTACGATTTATATCGGTTATTAAATATTTTAAAACAACGAAAAAATATTTATGGTTTTGCTAATGCCTCTTTAGCTACAATTTTTGAATATTTAAAAGGCATCGCATCTATTCGTAATGATGTGGCCCATTCTAAAATTGATCAAGCTTATGATTTAAGTAAAATTGCCGCTGAATTATCCAATTATATTATGGTTAAAGGAAAAGATTTTGTTTACCAAAACCAATTAAATATTTATTTAATTAACCAATTGTATGCTAATAATAATATTAAAGATGAATTAAAAAAATATTATTTATATATTTTAAATGAACCAGATAAAAATATTGGTTTGGGCCTTACCAAAATAATTATGTGGAGCAAAACCTTATTTCCCCCGACCATTAAAAATGAAGAAAAATTAAAAAAATATCATAATATTTTACGTTATCATTTATATAATTATTTAACAAAAAATCATGAATTACGCGATAAATATTTAGTTTTATTACAAGAAGCAAAGATGGAAGAAAAAGATTTGTTGTACCAAAAATTAATTCAAGAAATTGGACCCATTCCTTTTCAAGAAGTTAATGATATTTGTGCGGCGATTGATTTTAAGCAAAATTACCGAAAGTTAAATCATTTAGATGATCAAAAAATAATGCAAGAAATATTAGCTATGAAATATGATTGGCATCATTTTTCTTTACAAGTCTATGCTTTATCTAAATTTTTAACTTTAAAAGAAACTAATGCTTTAATTAGTACCTTAATTAAAAAGTTACAAAGTATGGCTAGTTTAAAAAAGGCCGGCGAAGTTATGGGATTAGCCATGACTGATTATATTAAAAACGAAGATTTTTTCATTCCGTTTAATGACCTTGACCAAGTTATTAGGGAACTACGGATTATTAATTCGACACGACGTTTTACGTCATGGAAAAATCAAAAAATTGAAAATGCTTTTGTATTAGAAGGTTTAAAATTATTTAAAAATACTTATACCGATGAAGAATTACAAGCATTCTTAACGGAAAAATCAGCTTTAACTATTTATCAAACTAAACGGATTAAAAATCCGTTTAAAAACTTTATTCGGAATAATATCTGTAAAGCTAAAGACTTTGATTACATTATTCGGTATACTGATGCGAAAAAAGTTTCCGAGCTTTTGTATCATAAACCTGACTTAGTGGCCTTTTTGTTTTCGCAAATTAATCCTTTGTTAATTGAAAAGTATGTAGCTTATGGGGTAACGGTTGAATCCATTAGTGAATTAACTTTAGAAAGTTTAGCCCAAAATATCCGGCAAGGGAATATGGATTATAGTTTAAATGTTAAATTATACTTGAAATGTTTAAGTACGTTAATTAAAAACATGGTTAAAATTAATAGTTATTATTTTATTGCTTTTAGTTTTTATGAACGCGATTATAAATTTATTGATCCGAAATATAATCCAGAGAAAAGAATTTATGATGCTAAATATAATTTAGATTTACTTAGTTTTACAAAACAAAAATTAAAGGCTGATACGACAGCGAAGGCAGTTACTAATTTTAACTTGTTACCTAAATCTAATAATATGAAAAATAATATTTTAGTTTTATATCGGAATTTAATTGAACATTTAGAAATTAATAATATTATTTGTGCCACGAAATTTCCCCCTAATTTTAAATATCGGAACTATTTTAAAATCTATCATTATTGTTTACAAAAAGAATTATTAGCGTTATCTACTTATAATGATAATGAATTTGTTAAAAATTGTTTAACGGATATTAATAAATATGGCACATATTCCAAAAAGCTTTTATATGCCTTAAATGCCATCTTTTTATATAATAGTGCCCGTTATAAAGATATTAGTGCTGAAAAAATCTTTATGAAAAAGTTTGAGGAACTTTAAAAAAATAATCACTTATGTTACAATAACATTGGTGATTTTTTATGTTCCAAATTAAAAATTTAACAGTGGAAGCTGATCATAAAAAAAT
>CANQCH010000051.1 GCA_947589165.1 uncultured Bacilli bacterium | reverse complement strand
ATTTGACTATAAGAGTTCTTTTGATATAGAATTAATTTATTAAAAGTGGTGCGGTTGAAATTACAATAAAGAAAAAAAATCCGAACGGATTTTTTTTATTTACTAATTAAGTTAATTATATAAGTTTTATTCCGAATCGTAATTAATAGATCAACCGTTTCGGCTTCCGTAATGGCATTTGTCGTTTGTAAAGCAAATTTATTTGTTAATTTATCGGTCGTTAAATTAACTATGTTACTAACAAAAGTATTACCATTTACTTTATACCGAATTTTAAAGAAATTGGTAGCAAAACTATTAAAATCGCGATTAACAATGGCATATGGCGTATTTGGATCCATTTCTAACTGATAATCTAAGATTAATAAAGTTTGACTACTATAACCACTGACAGTTGGGACGATTAAATCATTAAATTTATTACAAAGATTATTTTTATTACAAACTTCATACGTATAAATATATCTTGGCGTAATAAGGGCATTCGTAATAGTTAATTTAGTATCATTTAAGTTAGTGGCATTAAAGTTTACTTCTTCATTCATTTGCGCATTTTTCACCACTAATACATCGTCAATGATGACAGGAGTTAAATCAACTTGAATACTTTTAAACCGATAATCCTTACTTTTTTTCGAAGTACCATTATAGATTTCTAAATGAAAATCATCATTAATATCCTTTTGATTAATTTCGTAAGGTAAAACAATGGTTTTACTTTTATCTTTTCTGATTTTGGCCCCATAATAAGCTTCGCCATAGTCAATAAAATTTTCACTTTTCCGAATGGTTGGTAAGTAATAATTATCTTTACCATAGATTAAAAAATTACTATAATCTAAAGCGTAATCATCATCGTAACTATTGGTTATTGTTAACTTTAACAATAGATAATATTTATCCTCACTAATGACATCCCCAGCATAATTTAAATTCGTAATAATGGAATCATCAACTTTAACTTTTAAATTAGCCACATTAAAATATTTTCCCAGGGCATATTTTTGATTATAAACTTCATAATTAGAAAAGAATAAATAAATTAAGATCCCAATACTAATTACTAAAATACTAATCATAATAAATTTATTTTCCGAGTAATAATACTTAAATTCCCGAATAAAACGATGCAAAGTTCTTTTCGCTTTATACGTTTCAAAACCAATATTGATTTCGACTTCTTCACTATCGGATTGACTTAATTTTAATTCTTCTAAATCATTTTTAAAATTAAATTGTTTGACATTAAAACCTAAGGCCCGAATAACCCAAAAAGGAATAAATATATATTGGGGTAAAGTCACAATGGTAGCAATATCGCGATACATCCGCGCTTGCGTTGTCGACCATAAGGCTTCTTCTAACGAATTTAAAAGTCCCGCACTAATAATGATCGCTATGAATAAAATGGCATAATAAATAATCGCAAAAGTATAAATTCCGGCTGGTTTTTTCTTAAATTTTAATAAAACGAGTAAAGCTACCAGCAACATAATCATTAAAATTAAACTTATATAAATTAAAATATTAATATATTCACCGGCCATATTAGGCATAATGGAAACCGTATACCCATTGGCCACAAAAGTATTAAAAAAATTTACTAAAGGTCTTAGTTGCCATAAAACATAACCAGATAAAACTAGCAACAAAAGGTGAATTAATTTAAAATGCTTGATCATTAAACCATATGGTCGTTTTAGAATCACTAGTCATCCCTACTTTCGTATTTATTTTAGCAAAAACAACAGAAAATAGCAACCAAGGAAAAATAGAACTGACGTTCTATTTTCGACTAACTAAGACTTGATCTTTTAATAAATAGATAGTTGGATTATCCCGGAGAATACTGCTCTTATCTTTTTTAAACATATCACTAACGGTATCTAACGTATCTCCTTCGGCTGTAATATAATAACTATAACCATTCTTGGGAATTAATAATTCTTGATTAGGATAAATATAGTCTTCCATATCCAAACCATTTAAACTAGCTAATAATTGGGGATTAATATTATACTTACGTGCAATGCCATATAATGAATCACCAGCTTCTATCGTATAAACATTAAAATATTGTTCTTGGTTTTTAGGGACAATAATATCCATTCCGACCCGTAAATCAGTTAAATAAGCTAAACTATTTAATTCTTCTAATTCTTCCAAACTAGTATTAAATTTTTTCGCAATGCTCGCTAGGGAATCTCCTTTTTGAATTCGATAATAATTCATTTCTTCACTTCCTAGTTATATGGTATGAAAATATCCTAATTTGGTTAATCAAAAACATAAACCATGTTATTAAAATTAAAATTCCATTCTGAATAACTTAAAAGTTTTACTTCGCCCTTTGGAAAACTAAAATAGTATAAGGCATCGCCAGCTAAATAATAAATGCCATCTTGATCGCGACCAACTATTTTATTAACCGCTTTATTCGATAATCTAATTTTTAAATTAGGTCCTTCCATATATAAATTTTGATCTTCAATAACGTATTCTATTAAATTATCATTCTTAAAGGCATAATCTTCATTAATTAGTTTAGTAATCGATACTTTTTCCCATTTATCATTTACTAAAACTTGGCCTTCAATCTTCGTCATTTGGCCCTTCGTTAAATTAATCTTATATTCTTGTTTATTTTTCCGATCAACTAAATAAAGATTATTTTTTTCGGTTCCCAAAATATAACTATCAAAATAGATTTCCTTCGTTAATTTAATGTTTTTAATTTTACCTTTTTCGGCATCAATTAAATAGTAATTATCAAAAGTATATTCATTCGTTTGATCCGGAACAAACAAATATCTGGGCGTGGCATAAACCAGTTTTAAAGAATATAAATCTTGCGCAAATAATTTTAGTAAATCAGACTTTTTCGCATTTAAATAAATATAATTATGATAGTTCCATAATAAATAAGTTTTCGCATTATAATCATATATTTTAATATTATTATAATCTTTTTGCACCTTGGTTTCTGGATCCGGTAAATACACATTTTTAGTCGTTAATTCATCACCTTGTAAACATAAATCATATACGTTTAAATATTTACTTTCGGGGGCGATACAAGTTGCTTCGGCTATATCTTCGACTAAGGCGACGTTGGTTATTAACTTCCTTTTATGCGTATATTTAGCTAATAAAACATAATTAAATTTTTGCTTTTGATAGGTAATTTCCAAAAAGTAAGCTTTCTTCTCTTTATCATATTTTTCCTTTACCGGAAAATTATTTACTTGGTAATTAAGTTCATAATTAGTGGGGTGAAAATACCAATATAAAAAAAGAGAAAATAATAAAAGTAAAATTATTATTAATCCCCCAACTTTTTTCATTCATTATCTTCCCTTGTTTTATATTTTTGTTTTTCCCGCATCATAAATTCGGTAATGTTAGTTTCAATTTCATCCACACCACTTTTAGGTAAATTTGATATTATTACTTCTTCTTTAACGGTATCAACAGTTACCCGACCAAAAAGTAAGCCTTGGTGAACTTGTAAGTCATTATATAAATCCGGGGTAATTGAACTAAATATGTACCCCCAAATAACTCTTTTTTGCGCTAAAAGTAATCTTTTATTGGTTAAAGCGACGACACAAGTTTCAAAAATATCATAAAAATCGACATTTTTTTGGCCCGCGAAAGCAAAGATAACTTCTTCGCCCGGATTTAGATGTTTTTCAATAATGGCACAATGCTTTTTTAACCGCCAAACTACACCACCACGATGTCTTCTTTTAAAGTCTAATGCTAAATCATAAACACTTTTTTTTGTTCCTTCGTTCATTTAAACCACCTACTATTATTTTAGTACAGATTTTTAACTTTAGCAATAAATCTATCACTTATAATCTTCTAAAAAATCATGTTTGCCTGCCTCATCAATATAACCTAAAATGCAATTAAGATTAACATTGGTTAAACTTTTAAAGATATTATGATCAATATTGGGATTAATTTGGCGAAGATTTTTAATTAATTTTTTCATTTCTAAGCGTTTACCTTCGCCTTCATCAAGGCTACAATTTTCCGTAAACATACAAGCACAATTAATAAAATCTAGTTTATTATATTTCGCCCAAGCAATAATATCTTGTTCCTTAACTAAATATAATGGGCGAATTAATTCTAAACCTTGAAAATTTGTACTTTTAAGTTTAGGCATCATTGTTTTAATTTCGGAGCCATAAAACATGGAAAGTAAAGTAGTTTCAATTACATCATCAAAATGATGCCCTAAAGCAATTTTATTACAGCCCAGTTCTTCGGCTTTACTATATAAAAAGCCCCGCCGCATTCTGGCACACAAATAGCAAGGACTTTTACCCCCGCTTCTTTTCACTACTTCAAATATATCACTATCATACATCGCGATATCGACATTAAGAATTTGGGCATTATTTTTAATTTTTTCTGTATTATAAGCACTGTATCCGGGATTCATAACAACATATTTTACGGTGAAAGGAACATCACTATGGCGATGTAATTCTTGCATACATTTAGCTAGAAGAAAGGAATCTTTACCCCCACTGATACAAACCATAATACAATCATTAGCTTGAATTAACTCATAATCTTTCACGGCCTTGACAAATCGGGACCAAATTTCTTTCCGATATTTTTTAATAATGCTTCTTTCTATTTCTTGAAATCTTTCCATAATAAAAACTCCTTAAAACATCCTTATTTTAGCATATTTTAAGAAGTTTTCCTAATTATTTAACATTATGTACTGTTGTAAGTAAACGTTCTAATTTTTGGACATGGCCTTGGCTTTCTAAATCCGCTAAACATTTTCTCGCATAATCAATTTCAAATTGAAATTTATCATCTGTTAAACTTAAATATTCTATTTGTTCTTTAATACTTTCTAAATAGATTTCTAATCCTTGAGCTAGTTCCTTACAACTTAAATGTTTTCTTAAATATTTAATCGTCGCTAATCTTAATTCCGCATTATCCATTAAAGAACCTGGTTCTAACATTGGTAAGAGTTTATATTGGGCCATTTTTTCACCATGGGCAATATAAATATTAAACATCTCTTCAAATAGGACCAGTTTATGAGCTGAAATTAAGGTTTTTATTTCTTGATAAGAATAATATTTATGCCAGTCAATTGCCGCATCATCAGTATAAAAAACGCGATAATAAGCAAAATGAGGCATTTGCCAAGTAATTTTTAAATCTTGATTTAAAAACAAAAAGTTCTTAATCATATTGGTTTTTAAAAAGCGAATGCCACAAAAATTTTTATGATATTTTAAAGCTAAAACTTTTAATAAATCTTTTTCATCTAATTCCGCAAAAGCAAATTTTTCAAAAAGGTGATAAAAATCTTCATCCGATAATGATTGCCGCTTTTTTTCCGTTAAGGCCACCAAATCTTCGCCTTCGGTAAGATAGGCTCCCACTTCTTGCGTTATCGGTTCGGTACTATGTTCGGCATATGGATGCATAAAAATAGTCGCAAAACATTCCTCAATTGTTGGCGCAAAATCTACTTTAAAATAATTGATATTCATCTATAACCTACCCCCTAAAAGATATTAATCTATGGTAATAACTTCATATTCGCGTGAACCAATTCCTAAATTGGCAGCTTCACTAACCGTATGAATAGCGTGTAAATCTTCCATTCTTTTAACTAAGGAAGCTTTACCCGGATCCGTAGAATTCATAATGGTATCATAACAACATTGATCTAAAGCAACTGGATCCAAGCTAGCAAAAATACCAACATCAGCCATTTCGGGATCATGGGGGTTACTATCACAATCACAATCAATTGAAATATTATTCATGACATTTATATAAGCCATATTTTCGGGGCCAAAATAAGTTACGACCGCTTTATCGGCTTCCGCCATACTTTCTAAAAAGCCATCTTGATCACCAGTATGATTCCACATTTCATCAGGATCGGTTGTTATCCCCACCGAATGAATCCAAGCTTTACCATGACTTGAAGCAACACCAATACTCATATTTTTTAAGGCGCCTCCAAAGCCACCCATGGCATGTCCTTTAAAATGGGAAAGCATTAACATCGAATCATAATTTTTAATATGCGACCCTACATAATTTATCCCCTTTAAGTGTTTACCACCTTCAAGTGAAATACCTATTTCTCCTTCTTCATCCATTAAATCACATGGCGCAATTGCCGTAAAACCATGATCTTTAAAGGCTTGCCAGTGATCTTCAGAATTAAATCTTTTCCCCCGATAAGCCGTATTACATTCAACAATCGTCCCGTTTAGTTTATGAACTAAATTTTTAATTAAGTCCGGTTGCAAATAATTATGACCACCTGGTTCTCCAGTTGATATTTTAACTGCTACTTTGCCTTTTAAATCGGCTCCCAAAGCTTCATAAATCTTTACTAATCCAGTACTACTAATATCCTTCGTAAAATAAACTTTTGCTTGCATTTTTCCCTCCATTTATTATTTTACCATTTTTTCTAATTTTAAGCAAAAATTTAACCTTAACTTTGCCTTTCTAAAACATAATCTAAATAATGTTTTGTCGCCATGTTATTAATATTTAAACCTAAATCTTTTGCTACTTGCAATAATTTTAAATATTCGTTGTTTTGATCCATGTCATATTTTTTAATTTCAATTTCAATAAAATAACCAACATTCTTTACTTGATCTAAAACTATTTCATATTTATTTAAATATAAATAAGTTTGCCGAACTTTTTCGACTACGCCAATTTGGTGAAAATTTAAAGCCGTAAAAATTTTACCTAAAGTTTCACCATCATCAAGTTCTACTTCTAATTCTTCGCAATTTTTTTCTCGTTTGGCCTTATAAGTCAAAATATTTTTATTTCCCCGCCGACCAATTCGTAAATATTCTTGTTTATTTTCCCTGGTGGCAAAATAGGTATCACTTTGAAGCATTTCGCCTTGATATTGGGCTTTATCTTTTAAAAGAATTGCTAAATTGCGAAACTCTTTTTCGGTTAAGGCAATTTTAATTTCCGTTTCAATATCATTGCGTAAAGTTTCGCCATTGATTAAATAACTGGTATTACATTGAAAAATTTCACACAATTTAATAATCATGGCAATGTCCGGTTCTGTGCGATCTTGTTCCCAACTTGAAATTGCTTTATCCGTAACATAAAGTTTCGCGGCCAATTCTTTTTGCGATAATTTATTTTCTATCCTTAATTTTTTTATTCTTTTCCCAATTTCCATTTAAATCTCACCTGTTTTTAATTTTATAACTTATTATAACAAATTAATTCTTCATTTTATAGATTAATGCTATAATACTTAAAAAGGAAGAAAAAAAGATGAATCAAGCGACCAAAAATGAAATTATAAATATTACTACATCCGATGTTACTAATTTAGAAGTTATTAACACCATTAATAAAACGCAACCGAATAGTCTTAAAATTACGCTTGATCATAACGTTCATCCGGAAGAATTAATAAAAAATCTCACTAACTTCTTGGAAAGTATTAATCCTAATATTGTCGTTTTAGATATGCCCTATTTAAATGAAGTTCAACTAAATTTAAAAGTTAGACATACTTATCAAGGATTTAATAAAAGTATCTTAAACTATGTTCGCCGGGAAATTAGTCAAACTGTAACCAAAGATGACTACGTAATTGATGCCACCATTGGTAATGGTAACGATACTTTATTTTTAGCAACACTTGTTACCAATGGCAAAGTTTTTGGTTATGATATCCAAAAAGCTGCCATCATGGCCACCAAAGAAAAAGTTAAGGATTTTCCCAATGTTTATTTATACCAAGAATCACATGAAAACATGATTAACTTAAAATTAGATAAAAAAATAAAGATCATTTTATTTAATTTAGGTTATTTACCAAA
>CANQCH010000050.1 GCA_947589165.1 uncultured Bacilli bacterium | reverse complement strand
GACAAATGCTATAGGAATATATTCTAAAGGTGGGAAATATAGCATAGGAACATTTGCCCATCCTGATATAGCATTTGAATTTGCTAGTTGGTTAAGTCCTACTTTTAAATTATATTTGATTAAAGAATTTGAAAGATTAAAAAGGAATGAAGCATATCAATATAAAGTTGATTGGACAGCTAGTAGAATGCTTGCTAAATCCAATTATCATATTCATACCGATTCAATTAAAGAAAATATTATTCCGAAATTAACTGAAAAACAAAAACAATATGTTTATGCTGAAGAAACTGACGTTTTAAATGTTGCTTTATTTGGAATGACTGCAAAAGAATGGGCGAGATAAAAATCCTAATATTGAAGGAAATATTCGCGATTATACGGATTTAAAACATTTACTTATTTTATGTAATTTAGAAAATACAAATGCAGAACTTATTAATGATGGAATGAAGCAAAAAGAAAGATTGATAAAGCTTAATAATTCAGCTATTAGGCAAATGAAAATCTTAGAAAATGATAAGTCTATAAAAGAATTAGAAAACTTAAATAAAAAATTAATAGATACTAAAAAATGAACAAATGCGATGTTACTATCGGAAGACGAAGGAAAAAGTATAGAAGAAACCTTATTTTTAACAAGTATTCCGGGCTACGTTGAAAAATTAAAAAAAATAAAAAATAATGAAAATTGGACTAAAGCTTTGGAATATCAAAAAGATGAAACATGGTAATTTAAAAAATAAATAAAAAATCATATGACCCATTATGAAAAATAAGCGAACTTTTCTCGTTCGTTTTTTTATAAAAAAAGGAAAATAATTGTCACTTTTTAAGACTTTCAATGGTTAATATAGTGAAAGGCCTTTTAGATGAGGAAAAAATGGAAGAAAAATTTCAAGAAATATTTGCTTTATACCAAAATGATGTTTTACGTTTAGCTTATAGTTATACGAAAAGTAAAACGGATGCCGAAGATATTTTCCAAAATGTCTTTGTTAAACTATTTAAGCATCAAAAAATATTGGCTTTAGATAATTTAGAAATTAAAAAATGGTTAATGAAAGTAACGATTAATGAATGTAAAAATTTCTTTTTATCGAGTTGGCGCCGAAAAATCACTTTGCTTGATGAAAAAACGGAAAATAGTTTAAGTACAGCGATTAAAGAAGATGAAACTTTACCAGCTGTTTTAAAATTGCCACGAAAATATCGTTTAGTTACGTATTTGTTTTATTATGAAAACTATAAAATCAAAGAGATTGCCAAAATCTTAAATAGTTCCGAAGCAAATATTCGAACCATTCTCGTTAGATCACGAGAAAAATTAAGAACTATGTTGGAGGGAGAAAAAAATGCCAAATATTGTGGATGAAATTAATGCTGTTTATCAAAAAATTACAGTTTCGGAAGAAACGAAAAAAGCCGTTTGGGCAAAAACGATTGCAAAAAAAGCTGTTCGGCCAAAAATGTGGTCACGTTTAGTCTTAAGTCTAGGGAGTATCGCGGGCCTTTGTTTAGTATCACTTTCTGTTGTTTATGCTAGTGATATTCGAGAATATTTAGAAAAATGGCGGCTAGATTATAGCTTTCCTAATCATAATGATGTCATCTTAAATAATGATGGTGAACCTTATAAAAAGGTAAAGAAAGATTTATTAAATACCGATGGAGAAAGTAAAACTTTGGATTATGCGCAAGTGGAAAAAATATTAGGTTTTAAAATTTTAAAATCTAATTTGCAAACAAGCGAGAAAATAATTTATACAACCTATGATAATGATGATCATAAAACAATTGCCTTAGTCAATTTAGCGATGCCGGAATTTATTCAAGATGCGACTTTTGATATTAGTCTTAATGCTAGTTTTTTTACCGAAGACGCCGATGAAGGATATAAAATTGGTACTCTAGGTGATGCGACAGGGGCAAAAAAAAGTTATGTTGGTGAAGCTGAGACGAAATTTGGTAAAGTTATCTTTTATACAATTGAGGTATTAAAAGAAGGTTCTAGTTTTACCGCGGAAAATTATGAAACAACCAAGTTGTTAAGTGCTAATTTTGTTGTTGATGGTCTTAAATACAATCTTAGTAGTAATAAAGAAATTACCCAAACGCAACTTTTAAATATCATTAATAGCTTAACTTAAAAAAGACTTTATGGTCTTTTTTTCTTGCTATTTAAAAAAAATGTGCTAAAATAAATAACGTTTTTAAGGGGGAAAACTATGAATAGTTGGCAAATTGATCCTAGTTATTTAGATCGGGTTATTAAGCGGGGCGAAAGACTTTTAGCTCAAGAGGACTTATCCAAAACGGAATTAGCATATATTCGGCAAGATATTGCTAATTTAAAACAATTTCAACAAGGCGATTTTATTGATCATAATAAATATCGTCGTATTCATGCTTCATTAGCAGAATTAGGGAAAAGACTTAATCGGCAAATGCAAAGAGACTATAAATTATTTTCTCGGGAATTAGTAGAGCTAATATATTTATTATTTAATTATGAACCATTTGGGAAAGATTATGATGAAAATGGAACGGTTTTAACAATGGCGGATCAAATGCGTTTAACATTAAAAAATTATGAAACGAATGCGCCATCAGCTTTACCAACTTTTCATCATTTAACAACGAGTAGTAGGCATTCTTGCATTCAATTAGCTTGTTTGGAAGATGCCGATTGTTATACTTATTTTTCTTATCTAGCTCAAAGACCTTTTATCATTGTGGATCCTAGTAAATCTGCCACAGCCTTTAATCATGAAGTAGAACATGGTATTGAATATCATCAAAATATTACTAATAATCTTTACTATAGTGAATTAGGCGCAATTTTGATGGAATTTCTCTATTTAGATATTTTACAACAAGAACAAGGCTATGTTAACATGGGTGATTATGGTTATCGCTTGAACTTTATTAATGAAGCCGTACCTTATCTAAGTGGTTATTTTATGTTAATGGATGTTTGTGCGGAAACCGGATTTAATGCTAGCTTAGCTGATTTAAAAATCATGGGCGAAGAATATTTAGATTGTCCTAAAGAGGAAATAGGTTGTTTATTACAAGATCTTTTAGGAGGCGATTTAAGAGGCGAAATGATGTATTTATTTTCGACTTTAAAGGCCATCGAAATTCATGAAGCAATCAAAAAGAATCCTCAAGATGCTTTTAAACGTGTTAAGCCTTTAGTGATGAACCCTGATTTTACTTTTACGATTGGTGCTAAACCACTTTCCATGTACGAAAATTTTGTTGAAAATTTACTATTAAAGAGCCGGTAATTTTGTTATAATTAAACTGGTGAAGAAGATGGATGCAGAAAAATTAGAAGTATTATTAAATCGGCAAGGTTTTATCGCGGCTTTGGATCAAAGCGGTGGTAGTAGTAAAAAAACTTTAGCTAATTATGGAATTAGCGAAGATGCATATCATAGTGAAGAAGAAATGTTTGATTTAATTCATGAAATGCGTTCCCGAATTATAACCTCACCAGTATTTACGGAAAAAACAATTTTAGGGGTTATTTTATTTGCGAAAACGATGAATAGTTTTATTAAAGATCAATTGACTGCCGATTATTTATGGCAAGAAAAAAGAATTGTTTCTTTTTTGAAAATTGATCAAGGTTTAGCCGAAGCCAAAGATGGCGTGCAACTTTTAAAAGAGATTCCCGATTTAGACCAAAATTTACAATTAGCGCAAGAACGGCATGTGATTGGAACGAAAATGCGGTCCGTTATTCATGAACCTAATCGTGCCGGTATTAAAGCTTTAGTGGCTCAACAATTTGCGTGGGGTAAAAAAATTGCAGCCGCCCATTTAATTCCGATTATTGAACCAGAAGTTGATATTTATGCGGTAGAAAAGTTCGGTTGTGAACAAATCTTAATTGATGAAATTAAAGCCAATTTAGAACTATATGATTATCCCTTAATTTTTAAATTTACTTTACCCGAACAAGCTAATTTTTATGATGAATTATTAAATTATCCTAATGTTTTAAAAATGGTCGCTTTATCGGGAGGGTATGACCAAGACAAAGCTAATCAATTATTAAAGGAAAATAAAAATATGATTGCTTCTTTTTCGCGCGCTTTATTAGAAGGTTTAAATATTAAGCAAGATGAAGAAGCCTTTAATGCGGCTTTAAAAAATAATATTACAGCCATTTATGAGGCTTCGGTTCAAAAATGAATGCCGTAATTAAAGCCGTTTTAGAAAAGTTAACACAAGAAAGTTTTTCTAGTTTTGTAGTCGGTGGGTTTGTCCGTGATTATGTTTTAAACCAACCAAGTTTTGATGTCGATATTTGTACATCTGCTTTACCCACTGATATTACGCGAATATTTAATCTTTCTTGTAATCAATTTGGCGGTATTCATTTTACGCAAGGGGAGTATGAATTTACAATTACGAGTTTGCGGCAGGATGTAACTTATAAAAATGGCTTTCCCCAAGATATTATTTTTGGCGTTTCTTTAAAAGATGATAGTTTAAGACGGGATTTTACCATTAATGCGCTTTATCTGGATGCGGAAGGTAAAATAACGGATTTTCATCATGGGTTAGCTGATTTAAAAAATCATACTTTAAAAATGATAGGTGATGCCAATATCCGTTTAAGAGAAGATCCTTTACGAATTATTCGGGCCATTCGCTTTAAAGTCGTCTTAAATTTTACTTGGGATGATGCTTTAAAAGCAGCCATTATTAATCATGGTTCTCTCGTTAAAAATATTTCCTTATCTAAATTAAAACAAGAATGGGAAAAAATAAAAAAGTATCAAAAAGAGAATGAATTTATTCAAGTTTGCCAAGAATTAAACTTGGCTGAACTATTAAATTTAATTTACAAAAAATTAAAATAAGTCTATAATAAATTACGAGACATTAATAAGGAAGTGAATTTGATGACAAAGAAAAATCGCCGTTTAATCGTGGAATCAAATTTTATTAAAGAAGGACTTAAAAATAAACTATCTTTACCCGAATTTTTATTATTAGTTTATTTTGATAATTCCTTTGATTTACTTTTTGATGTTAATTTAATTGAAGAAGTTTTACAAATGAAGGAAGAAGATATTTTAGAAGCTTATAGTAGTTTAATTGCTAAAAAAATTATTAAAGTGGAAAATATTAAAAATGAAGCGGGTAAGATTTGTGAAAAAGTTTCGTTAGAACCATTTTATCAAAATATTATGTTACAAGATCGTAATACGCAAAAAAAAGTGCTAAAAGAAGATATATTTAGTATTTTTGAAGCTGAATTAGGTCGGACACTTTCGCCCATGGATTATGAATTAATTAATGCATGGATTGATAAAGGTTTTAGTAAAGAATTAATTATTGCGGCGTTAAAAGAAGCCACTTATAATGGAGCGAAAAATTTACGTTATATTGAAAGAGTCCTTTATGAATGGCATAAGAAAGGTTTTACGAAACCCGAAGATGTGAATAAAAATTGGCGAGATAATGATGGTGATATTCCTTTGTTTGAAACGAAAGTAATGGATTTTGATTGGTTAAATGAAAGCAATTGATTTATTAAATTATTTAGATGAACTTTATCCAGATGCTAGATGTGAATTAAATTATACCAAAGATTATGAATTATTAATCGCGACGGTTTTATCCGCGCAATGTACAGATAAAAGAGTTAATGAAGTGACAAAAGTGTTATTTTCAAAGTATGATATTTTTGCTTTGGCGAAAGCCAATCCTAAAGATATTGCTAAAATAATTTATCCGGTTGGAACTTATACCAAAAAAAGTGAATATATTTCTGCAATTGCGCAAAGATTAGTCCAAGATTATGATGGTCATGTTCCGAATGACCGCGCTTATTTAGAATCTTTACCCGGAGTAGGACGCAAAACCTGTAATGTCGTTTTAGCTAATATTTATAATGTACCAGCCTTGGCTGTTGATACCCATGTTAGCCGAGTAGCAAAAAGACTTTCTTTAGCAAGGTTAAATGATGATGTGGCGACAATCGAAAAAAAATTAATGCGGTTTTTCCCAAAAGAAAAATGGAGTCGCGTCCATCACCAATTAGTCTTATTTGGGCGGTATCAATGTAAGAGTCAAAAACCGGATTGTGCTAATTGTTTATTAAAATGTCATTATTACCAAAAAAATTTTAAGTAACAGATTGTTACTTTTTTTCTTTACTTTCCCAAAATTATGGTATAATTTTGTTAGGAGGAGAGTGAAAAAAATGTTAGAAAAATTTAAAAAGTTATGGACTGTAAAAAATATTGGCCGTTTCTTTAGCGTTGTGGGTTTACTTTTAGCAATCGTTTGTGCCTTTTTAGGTAAATTTGAAGCAACCCAAATGACTTTAAAAATGGTTAGTTGTCTATTAATAACTGTAGGTTTATTTATGATGGCTTTGATGGCAGAAAATCATAAAATCTTTAAAATTATTGGTTCTTTGGTTTTAGCTGCTTTCATTATCACTTGGATTTTACCATATGGTTATTATAATGGTGCCGAATTTGTTAATTATGGTATGCACCGTTTAGGCTTAGTCGATATTGGCGCCGATATTTATTATTCAATTGGCTTTGTCATTGAAAAAGTTTTATTCGTATTCCTTATTGCTGGGGTTTATGAAGTATTAACCAAAATAAATGGTTATCGGCAATTAGTCAATTCTTTAGCCCAAAAATTTAGTAAGCATAAAATTCTTACGGCTTTGGTAATGATGTTCATTATTATTGGCTTTACGACATTAACGACGCAAAGCTTTGCCGTATTAATTTTTGTGCCATTCTTTGTTTCTATTTTAACCAAGATGAAAGTGGATAAAGTTTCGACTTTTGCTATTACTTATGGTTCTGTTTTAGTCGGTATTTTAGGCACTGTATATGGAACAGATAGTTTATATTGGTTTAACTATTATATTAACTATTATACTGGTATAGATGTAACATTAGGATTCCAATATCGTCTTATGATTTTAGCTATCGCGTATATTTTATACAATTTCTTTGTTGTTACGCGTTTAGCTATTACCATGAAAAACGAAAAACAACCGGAAGTTATGGAAGATCCTTTTGCGGTCGAAGATGTTAAAAAGAAAGGACATGTTTATCCCGTTGTTATCGTCTTCGTTTTAGTCGCAATTTTAGGCTTTTTAGGTTATGTTTCTTGGATCAGTAACTGGAATATTAATATATTTGCCAATTTCCATGATTGGTTAACATCTTTAACAGTTAAAGATTTATATAGTTGGCTTCCAATTAAGTCTACATTTGGTCAAGATTATAATCTATTTAGTTATATAATCGGGGCTAATGCTGTCGATTTAGGTTCATATCAATATTTATATTTCTTAATTACGATTATGTTATTAGGAAATGTTGTTTTAGCTTTAATCAATAAAATTAAAGTTAATGAATACCTTACAACTTTCTATGAAGGAATGAAAAAGGTTGTTAAACCAGCAATTGTGATGGCCGGTGTATATTGCATATTTACCATTGTTTATATGTCACCATTTGTTTCATCAATGAGTAACTGGGCCTTTGGTTTAACTGAATCTTTCAATCCAATTATTACTTCAATTACAGCCTTTATAACTTCAGTCTTTACCGTTGATTTTGGTTATACAGCTTATGCTGTTGGTCCATATTTAGCAACAGCTTATGTTAGCAACTTTGAAATCGTACATACAATTTATACGGCAATGTATGGCTTAGTTCAATTATTTATGCCATCAAGTGTTATATTGATGTTCGGTTTAGCATTATCTAAAGTTGACTATAAATCATGGTTAAAATACATCTGGTTATTTGCCTTAGGCATGTTTATTATCTTACTAGTTTTCTTTAGCGTATTAATTTATGTTTAAAAGATTAACTTAAGTTAATAAAAATAGTTATTAGCAAGTCAAATTG
>CANQCH010000049.1 GCA_947589165.1 uncultured Bacilli bacterium | reverse complement strand
GGGATAAGAGAAGTTATTGTGGCTGGTGGGGTATCCGCGAATAATTATTTACGGGAAGAAATTACTAAAACTTGTGCCAAATATAAGGCCAATGTTTCAATTCCTAAACTGCTTTATTGTACTGATAATGCGGCCATGATTGGCGCGGCTGCTTATCCTTTATATTTAAAACATGAATTTACGGATTATTCCTTAAATGCCGAAAGTCAGGCCAATATCGGTTAATAAATAGCTAATTTTGGCTATTTTTCTTTTATATAGAAACTAATAAAAAAATATGTTATATTAATTTATGAAATGAGGTCAAAAATGCAAGCATATCTTTTAACGTATACTGATAGTCCCGATAATGAATTTACTTTTTCGGAAGAATTAATCAAAAATGTAAGAAATAAAAAAAGACAAGTAGTATGGTGGAGAGCCAAAGAAAAAGGTATCAAATTAAATGATCGTGTATTTATTTTAGATTTAACAGATGATGCCCGAGGGATTGTAGCTTCAGGTCATATTGTCAAAGAATTATATCCCAGTCCGGAAAATGATAATAAAAATGTCGTTGATGTGGAATTTGATTGGGTAATAGATAAAAATAAAGAAAAAATTTTGCGTTTGGATGATTTAAATGCCAAAATTTTAGAATTTAAAAAGTGGAATCATCGTTATAGTGGTAAATGTTTTAATCAATCAATTTTAAAACAATTGGAACTAGCTTGGGCAAATGTAATAGATTATAAAAATGATATTGTTAATTTATTAAGATGCCAAGAAGATATTGATCCCTTTAGCCATGATGGTTCTTATGAATTAGTTCAAGAAGCAGTTAAATTATATGCGGCTCAACCAAATTTGGATTTTGTTGATTTTAACGATATTGATTTTATCTATAATATGGCGCGGATTAATAATTATAATACGCAAAATAAATATTTAGAAAATAGTAATTTACCAGATAAACAAAAAGAAAAATTTAGAAATATTTTTAATGCTGTTTGGGAAAAAGCGGAAAATGGACAATATGAAAATTATAATATGAACAAGATAGGAATGATTGGTTCTGGTTTTCATAATTTTAATCGTCCCAAAGCAAATGGAGCTAAACCCGATCCCAATCTGCCCAGAAAAGTTATTGAAATCTTGGTTAATATTACCAAATTAAAAACTAGTGACGAAATTTATAACTATATTAAAACTAATCAAAATCAAAAAATAGACGGTATGGGTATTGCTTCTTTTTCGAATATGGCTCATTGTTTAAAACCCGAATTATTTCCTATAATTAATACCAATGAAGGCTATGGTAATCTTTTCTCTTTATTAGATATTGATTATCAAGAACCTAAAACATTAGGAGAATATGCCACGGAAAGCCAAAAAATAAAAAAATATCTAAATGATAATTTTAGATTTAAAAATTTGCGTGTTGTAGATTTATTAGCGCGAGAATTGGGTGATGCCAAAGATAATAAATCGAAAAAAGCAAGTTTGAATTTTGTTTATTTATTAGATTATATTAAAAAATATGGTAACCAAAAATACCAAAAACCAGAATCAGATAACTTAACTGCCGAAGAAAAGGCAAAATATTTAGCGCTTAAAGAAAAAGGCCAAAAAGCTGCCAAAGAAATGGATAATATTGCTAGTTATTTAGCTAATGAGGTTGATTTACAAATCTCTAATCAAACCAAATGGTTAAATGGTAGTAATAATGAAATTCGTGATTATTTATGGATACAATTTAAAGCTAAAAAAGTTTCTGATTCAAGAAACTCCCTTTCCTTTTTTGTTAACAAAAGTGTTTTTGAAAATGGACAACAAAAACCCGCGATAGTATTTTCATTAGAAATGATTAATAAGGGAGCAACTAAAGACGATTATCAAAAACACCACCAATTTTTAGATATGCCCCTAAATTCTCGTTTATGTTATTTGGTTGGTAGTGATGAAGAACGAAATTTAACAATTTGTCCCGAAAAAGACCCTGGGCAATTAAAAGCTAAATTAGAAACCGGTGAATATAAAAAAATCCAAATTGGTAAAGTAATTTATCAAGACGAAAATAAAAGTAATGATGATTATTTACAAGAATCGCGCCAAGCTTTAGCGGATTTAAAACCTTATTATGAATATGTTATTGGAGGAGGAAAAGAAAATAAGATGGAAGTTAAGAAATTTGATTTAAATACAATTCTTTATGGTGCACCGGGCACAGGAAAAACCTATGCGATGAAAGCTATCGCCGTAGCTATTTGTGAAAATTTAGCCATTGATGAAGACTATGTTATTACAAGTTTAACGAGAGAGGCTGTCGAAAAAGAATTTGATCGTTTAAGTAATGATAAGCGTATTGCGTTTACGACTTTTCACCAATCATACGATTATGAAGAATTTATTGGCGGCTTAAAACCCGAAATAAATCCCGAAACTAAGCAATTATCATATCAAGCTGTCTCAGGAATATTTAAAAAGTTTTGTGATGAAGCTAACAAAAGGGAAAATGTTGATAAAAAATATGTATTTATAATTGATGAAATTAATCGCGGTGATATTTCGCGGATCTTTGGCGAATTAATAACTTTGCTTGAAGATGATAAAAGAATTTCTCCGGGAAGTACGGAATTAATCGCCGATCAATTAAAGTTAAAAATACCATATTTTGATGAAGAATTTGGGGTGCCAAACAATGTTTATATTCTAGGCACAATGAATACCGCTGACCGTTCTATTGCTTTAATGGATACTGCCTTAAGAAGAAGATTTTCATTTATCGAAATGCCCGCGAAAAAAGATCTTTTAGCTGATATCAAAATTGATGATCTTGATATTTCTCAAATGCTTGAGACGATGAATAAAAGAATTGAAATATTATATGACCGCGAACATGTAATTGGGCATGCTTATTTCATGAAATTAAAAGATAATCCTACCATGACTAATTTAAGTAAAATTTTTCGAAATAAAATTATTCCTTTACTGCAAGAATATTTTTATGATGATTATGAAAAAATTCAATTAGTTTTAGGGGACAATGATGATGAGGTTAGTGAGCAAAGCAAATTTATTATAAAAGAACCTGTAACTAATGTTTTTAAAGGTAATGTTGATGATTTAAAAATTTCTGAATATCGATTTGTAATTAATTATGCGGCTTTTAACAATCCCGAAAGTTATAAAAAAATTTATAAATAAAAGGGGGTTGAAAAATGAGGCAACCAGCTAAAATTGTTGTACGCGAATATGATAAATTAGGAAAAGAAAATAAATATGCGGAATATTATCAAAAACAAAATAATTATAAAATTATATCTTCGCCACATTTTGATGAATTAAAAAAATTTATAACGGATTTTCAATTCCAAAATGCCAATGATGAAAATATATTTAATTATTTTAATGTCAGTTATCGGCCTAATGGCGAAACAATTACGATTAAAAATTATGTGGGATTAATTGAATTAAAAAATGGTTATCAAATTGAAATTTTACCCAAAGCTAATCTTACCGAAAGTGAAGCCCGACAAATTGTTTTGAAAATGTTACAATCATTATTTAATTTTAAAAGTAAAAGCTTTAATATGGCTAAATTAGATGTTGCCGATTTAGATATTTTTGAAGTTTTTATTAGAATGTATTTAAATGAAACTTTAGATTTAGTAAAACAAGGCTTAAAATTTGCTTATGTGAAAAATGAAGATAATTTATCGGTCTTAAAAGGTAAAATTAATATCAAAAAGCAAATTCTAAAAAACCATTATCATCAAGAAAAAATATATTGTACTTATTTTAAATATCAAATTAATCGTCCTGAAAACCGACTTATTAAAACAACTCTATTAGAATTAAATAAAATAACTAATAGTTTTGAAAACAAAAAAATAATCAATTTATTATTAAGTAGTTTTGCCCAAGTTGATGTTTCCTATAATATTGATGGGGACTTTAGCAAAATAAATATTAATCGGACTAATAAAAATTATAGTCATATTTTAGAATGGTCAAAAATATTTTTAAAACAAAAAAGTTTTAGTGCTTTTTCCGGTTCAACGGTATCTAAAACGTTGTTGTTTGCGATGGAAAAATTATTTGAAAGCTATGTGGCCAAAAATATGAAAAAAGTATTTAAGGAAGATATTTGGCGTGTTAAAATTCAAGATTATAAAAATTATTTATTTGATCTCCCTAAAAAATTTAGATTAAAACCCGATATAGTTTTATATAATGCTGAAAATGTGCCTATTATTTTAGATACTAAGTGGAAAAAATTAACTAAAATTGAAGATGTAAGTGAAGCTGATTTATATCAAATGTATGCTTATGCCAAAAAATATAACGCGCAAAATGTGTGGCTACTATATCCTTTGGATAACGATTCACCAAAAACTAGTCTTCCCGTTTTAAAAAGTAGGAGTAATGGGGATAATGTAACGATTAATTTCTTTTTTGTCGATTTAAAAAATATTAGTGCTAGTTTAGAGACATTAAAAGCAAAAATTATGGACAAAAGTTCGGAATTATGCTAAAATACTTGCTACATGGGGTAGTTTTTGGTTTCGACATGTGTTACTAGATATGACGGCAAGTGGTAGGCATACCTAAAATGCACCTTAAATTTTAAATGACGAAACTAATTATGGTTTCGCTCCTGCATTTGCTTAAGAATAAGCTAGGGAGCACTCCGGTTCAATTTCTCTTATAGGTTGAATATGGGGTTCATAAATATAAGATATAATATGTTAGTTGTTTAGGCTAACATATCGAAATTAACTAAACTTACTAATTATAAGGTTGGTGTAGAGCCATTTAATTAGGACAAAAAAATCTACCTAAACTTGTAGATGTTATATAATAGGGCATATTGGACAGGGGTTCAAATCCCCTCTACTCCACCAATAAAAAATTAAATTCTAATAAGGAATTTTAAATATGGGGGTTTTAAATGAAAACTTTTTCGGTTGCAAGCTTTAATTTACGTAATCATTATTGGGATAAACATTGGGATGGTGAAAACTTTCCCCAAATTTTAGGAGATTTTATTGAAACTGAAAAAATAGATTTTTTAGGTGTTCAAGAATTAGTGCGATTATATGCTTTAAATTTACAAAGTAAGCTAGGTCGTGATTATCATCTTTATGGTAATTATCGTTTTGGTAATCTTCCTTTTGTCAGTCAAATTAATGAGGCCAATGCCATAATAACGAAAGAAAAGGTTTTAAAAAGTGAAACTAATTATTTAGCTTGTATTCCCCTTTTGAGTCATGGTACGGCTTTTCCCAGAATTTTTACGACTATTGAAACTGCTGATTTAATGATAATAAATACGCATATTGAATATTGGCAAAAGACACCCCAAAAAAATCAATTACGGGTCTTATATAACTATATTTGGCAAAATCAAAAGAAAAACCCAATTATTATGGGCGATTTTAATATGGATCAATCTTTACCATATTTTGTTGATTTTATTAAAGCTTTGGAAAATATAAATATTTATTTATTACCTAATAATGTTAGTACTTTTGCCAATGAAATTAAAGATTATATTTTCCTTCCCGGTTGTTACCAAATAGACGATTTTCAAGTTTATAAAGAAGGCGCAATAAGTACTATTAGTGATCATAGTCCTATTTTAGCAAGAATAAAAAAATCTTAAATTAACTTTTGCAAACGTTTTAATGGATTTTATCAAAAAATGGATATTACCAACTTTAGAAAGAATAATCAGGAATTAATAATCAATTTTTTTCACAATCAACTAACAGATTTAAAAATATTAGATTTTTATTTATGGATGATGCGCCAATAAATTATTTTCGTTTTAATAAAGTAATACTATTATTTTTATCGATGGCAAGTAAAGCAACATCGGCTAAATTTATTTTATTACTATTTAAATATCTTGTGAGCCAAGCTTTTGTTTTCTTGGCTTTTTTTAATTCTTCATTATCAATTACACCATCGACAATAAGTTGATGGGTTAAAGTTTGTTTTTTACCATTTTTTTGCATATTTTCTTTTAAATCATTGCTAGTTAAAGGTTGGGCATTCCCTTTTAAAAGAATGGAAATATCGCCGGAAGGTTCTAAGACGGCACAATCAAGCTCTTTAATATCAAAACAGCCCTTTAACCGACAATTTTCTAAAACTTTAGCCACACTTAATTTAGCGTTAGCTAAATTTTCATAATTAAAATTATTATTTTCAAATAAAACTAAAGGTTCGCCGTCCATTACTTCTTCTACGGTATGAAAGTTATAGGATAAAATAGATACAATGTAACCAATTAAAGCAAAAACTAAAAGGGCTAAAATACCATCATATAAAGGTGTATCTAAACTAATAATAGAATCGGCGGCAATAGAACCTAAAGTAATACTTAATACATAATCATATAAAGTTAAATTTTTAATTTGTTTTTTACCAAGTAATTTTACAAGGATAAAAAGAATAATAAACATTACTAATGCTCGACCAATAATTTCCATAGAATCACCTATTAACTATTATGGTTAATTTTTTTTAAACTATAACTAATTAATAACGATAGTATTTAATAATTCTTCCACATAAGCTTGTGAAAAATCTTTTCCCGAAAAAATGAAATTATAACTTAAATTATTTTTTAAAATATGAAGATCGATTATATTGTTAGTCTTATCGCTAAATAAATAACCTTCATAATCACCCTTTAGAAAACTAATTTGATAATTAGCAAAAATCATCGCCGTTAATAAAGCTGCATATGAACCTCTAATATTTTCGGGTCGGGAAAAGAGATTATTTTTAAAATTATCCTTATTAGTTAAAAATTTAAAAAAGTCTAATTCATTTGTTATATTATTGCTGTATAAGTAAGATATTCTATCTTTATTATTTATTTTTGGTAAGGTGGAATCATTAAAACTAATTAATTCACCTTTGGCGTCAAATAAATTTTGAAAAGGATATGGAGAATAACTAATTATCAGACCATTATGGGAATTAGCGTCGATATAAGTCCATTTTTTAATAATGTAGGGATCATTATTAGTTATTGTTACTTCGCTATAATTTTTAAAATCATTACGAATTTTAATATTATCTAAAATTAAGTATTCATCATCATTTAAAACTTTACTTTTAACATTGATTGTTTGAGCATTATGAAAATTATCAATGAGTTGTTGAGCTTCAGGTATTTGATAAATATCATATTTATGTAATAGATAAACTTTATAACCAATAAAAGAAATAAAAAAGATGATGATGAGACTAATAACAATTTTTAAAAAAATCTTCTTCGTTTTTTTCTTAATTGTTTTAGTGGAATAATTTATTGTAGCTTCTAAAGATTCTTCGCTTTTAGTTATATCATTTTGGCTAATTTTTTCGCCAAGTAAAAGCTCATTTAGCGTTATATTTAAAACTTGACTTAAAGGGATTAATAATGATAAATCTGGCATATAATTACCATTTTCCCAACGCGATACTGTTTTTCCCGTCACCCCTAACTTATGCCCTAATTCTTCTTGCGTCAAAAGCACTTTTTTGCGATTTTCTGCGATAAATTTGCCAATTTTTTCAATATTCATTTTACCTCACCAATTAAATAATAGCAAAATTAGTCATAATTGTCTTCCACATAAATCGCGAATTAGTTATTTTTGATGATGACTAAAAAAGGGGCAATAGGATTATCCGTATTTCTTTTAATTTCGTAAGGATAATTATTTTTTTCTAACCAATTTAAGATTGCATGTTTTTCTTTTTTTCCTTCGGCATGCCCGGGATAAATGACCACTAAAATTTTGCCATCGGTAGCTAAAATGTTTAAACCATTTTGGATTGCTTTTAAAGTACTATAAGCTTTAGTCGTTATATTTTTATCACCCTTTGGTAAATAACCTAAATTAAATAAAATGATCTTTATTTTTTTATCTAATTTTAAGTTAATCATGTTTTCATGTGA
>CANQCH010000048.1 GCA_947589165.1 uncultured Bacilli bacterium | reverse complement strand
CGTGATTATTTTAACAAATTAAAATAATCTATAGTTGGTTTGTCGTGACTCTGTCACTTTTGTTTGACAAACCTACAGTACTTGCAATATCTATATTTCTACGTTATATTATTTATGTAATGTTACCGGCTAGGTAGCATCTACATGTGTTTGTAGATACCCCTACTTCTGAGGAGTATCTTTTTTATTTGCTCTTTTAATTTCTATTATGAGTAATAAAATTAGCAGCCTCAGATAAAACACTTCGGACATTACTATCTACCCTCTTTCCGTTGCTTGATCTCCCACCTAAGTAGTTAACCAAAACCCCCGTACTTAAAAATAGTAGATACTCTCTTTTCTCCGGTAACAAAGACTCTATTTTAGTTAATTAAAAAAAGAATGCATGCGTTTCGACAAAACTCATCAAAACTTTTGCATTCTTTTTAATCACCATCAATTAAAATTGTGTCATCTTCTTGCATATCTTTAGGTACGGCGATGTCTAAATAATCGAGAATGGTTGGGGCTACGTTAGCTAAAGTACCTTCTTTTTCTAAACCAACTTTGTTATCCATAATAATAAATGGTACCTTGGCTAAAGAATGAGTGGTACAAGGAGTTCCATTAGGATTAAGCATGGTATCACAATTACCATGATCGGCAAGTAAAATTATTTTATAAAAATTATCTTCGGCTTTTTCAATTAATTTACCTAGGCATGCGTCAACAACTTCACAAGCTTTAACGGCCGCATCCATCACGCCAGTATGTCCTACCATGTCGGGATTAGCATAATTAACTAAGATAAAGTCATAATCATTTTCCATACAATTAATAACTTTTTTCGTTACCGCTTCTGCGCTCATCTCAGGTTTTTCGTCGTAAGTTGCAACTTCCGGAGAAGGAATATGAAATTTATCACAACCTTCGATTTTACCATTATAGCCCCCATCAAAAAAGTATGTTACATGGGGAAATTTTTCACTTTCGGCTACTCTGGCTTGCGTTAAACCTAGATCACTTAAATAAATGCCTAATGGTTCTTTAACCGTTGGGGTTTCTAAGAAAACATCAGCTTTAATTCTTTTATCAATATTAAATAGAGTAAATACATCACAATTAGTTAAATTAGCTGTCGGAAAATTATTAAATAATGGATCAGTTAAAGCAAATAAAATTTGTTTAGAACGATCGGCCCGATAATTCATCCAAATAATAACATCACCATTTTTAATAAAGTTTTTTGATACAACTAAGGGTTTAATAAATTCATCCGTCACATTTTTTTCGTAAGAGACTTTTAAGGTACTCGCAATATCTAAAGCGAGATTTCCTTTTCCATTTACGACTAAATTGTAATATAAGCTCGTTCGGTCCCAATTTTCATCGCGATCCATGGCATAATATCTACCACAGATAGTGGCAATATCCCCAACTTTATATTTTTTAATGGCATCTTGAATCATCTTAATATATTTGTAAGCTACCGTTGTCGCTGTATCGCGGCCATCGGTAATTAAATGAAAATGAATTTTAGTAAATCCTTGGTCATGTAAAAAGGCAAACATATTTAAAAAGTCATCTACTCCGGCATGAACATTTCCATCACTACATAAACCCATAAGATGAATATCTTTATTTTTCAAACTTAATAGTTTTTGAATGGTGGGATTTTCGGTATCTACATGGGCTAAAAATTCATCAACTAAAACTTCATTTTGTTTTAAGACGCGACCGGCCCCAATGGTAGAGTGTCCTACTTCACTATTACCAACTTGTCCTTTTTTTAGGCCCACTGCTTCTTCACTAGCCCCCAGTAAAACATGGGGATAATTTTCCCAAAGTCGATTAAAATTAGGCATATTTGCTTTCTTTACTGCATTACCTTTAACTTCATCCCGGATGCCAAAACCATCAAATATAATTGTTAATAATTTTTTCATATCTTCACCTTTTTTATAGTTAATAATAACATAAAGTGTCTTAAATTACAAATTACCTTTAGCGAAAAAGTTTTTCAATTAATTCAATATATAAAGTCACAATATTACTCGTTTTACTTTTCATAATCGTATTTTTGGCTAGCGTAATATTATCAGTAATAATGTTATCAACTTTTAAATTAATCATTTTATTCATATTTTCTTTCGTATTAACGGTCCAAACATAAAGTTCTTTCCCAGCATTATGAACTTTAGCGACCAATGGTTTAGTCACACTAGAAGCTTCAATGCTAAAATTATCCGCGGCGGTAAGTTTCGTAATATCCCCATAAGCAAAACTCATGACATAAACCGTTTTAATTGTTTGATTATAATCTTTAATATTTTCTAATACTTCGTAAACTTGAGAAGTAATAACACACATATCGGCAAAATCGTACTTAGTGATAAGATCACTCACGGCTGCTTCAAAATTCGTTTCATGACCCGTTGGTTTTAATTCAATATTAAGTTTTAAATTATTAGCTTTAGCATATTTAATAACTTCTTCTAATAAAGGAATCTTTTCCCCAGCAAAATCTTTACTAAAGAAACTGCCAGCATCTAATTTTTTCACTTCATCATAAGTTACATCCCAAGTATTTTTATTTAAGCCGGTGGTTCTTTTTAAATTCGTATCATGAAGGATAATTAATTTTTGATCTATAGTTTGTTGGACATCAAGTTCGACCCAATCAGCCCCAAGTTCTTTCGCCCCCACGAAAGCGGCCATAGTATTTTCCGGATAAAGCACGGAAGCACCCCGGTGAGCCGTCACAGCCATGGTTCGCACATATTCAATTTTAAAATCATATTTACCACTTAAAGCATAATAGGTAAAAATAGTGCCACAGATTATCGTAACAACTGTTACCAAAAGACCAAATACTTTAAATGTTCTTGTTTGTTTTTTTATTTGTTGATGGTTAATTCTTAATGGCTTAATTGTTTCTTTTTGCCCCACCTTATGTTGATAAAACAAAAAGCTAATCGCCGCATAACTAATTGGCGTTGCCAGTAAAGTTATAGTAATAAAAGATAAAGCAATAAAAAGCCAAAGAAGTGTAATCGTAATATTACCCAAAATATTTTTATTTCCGCATAATTTATAAACACCTAAAATTAGAAAAATACCCACTAAAATAAAAAGGAAATAACTAATTGTAACGCCAATTTGCGTTAACATAATAATCAAAAAATCTTTAAACTTCCTTTTCTTACTTAACTTAATGCTTTGCTTTCGCGCCATTTTAAAATTTTTATCTTCCAAAATAAAATAATGCAAAGCATAAAGCCAACGAAATAATAGAATGCATAAAATGATAATGACTATTATATAAAGACCAAGTAAAAATGAATTATGCATAATATAATCTTTAATAAATTCTGGAATCTTAATTGTCGAAATAAAACTGGAGGAAATGCCAAAATTTAGAAAGGGAATTAAAAAGACAATTAAGAACGGTAAGCCCATATTTTGAACTTTAAAGATTTTTTTAAGTTTTTTCATCGCCGTTAAAAAAGCCTCTTTGGCGGTTATTTTTTCTTGATTATAAGATTGATCTAAGATAATAATGATTGTACTAATATCAATTAAGGAATAAAAAGTTAATAAAATAATTAACATTAAAAGCATAAAAATTGTCCACGGATTTAATAAAAAAGAACCAATATTTTCAAATGTTAAATAAGTATAACCCGTGATTTTGGTAATTAATTTAAATAAGCTCAAAAATAACGGCGTAAAAATAATTACCGAAATAACTTTATAAAAAAATTCAAAATTAATTAAGGCTTGGCGATTATACTTTAACAAGTGAAAAATAGTTTTAATTTTTGACATAATATTACCTCTTTTATTTATTTCTTAATTATATAAATTTTTTTCTTCTTTGGCAATTAACTAGAAAAAAAAGTATTCGTTACAGGCGAATACTTATTTAACATTAATAATGCCGAGTTTCCCATCTTTTCGTTCATATAAAACGGAAACACATTCTTCATCAATATTTTTAAAAACAAAGAAATCATGATTTAATAATTCCATTTGTAAAATGGCTTCTTCTTCATCCATCGGTTTCATTTCCACATTTTTTCTTTTAACTATTTTGACATCGTCAATTTCTTCCGCGGGAACATCAAAATTAAAACTCATTTCAAATTTATCTAAATCTTTATATTTATCATTTAATCTCGTTTTATTTTTCCGAATTTGGCGTTCTAGTTTATCTATAACAAGATCAATCGCGGTATATAAATCTTGATCACGTTCTTCCGCCCGTAAAGTAAAGCGACTAGTGGGAATCGTTACTTCAATAATTTGTTCATCATTCCGAATCCGAACTAAGACTTTGCCTTCGACTCCTTTCGTATTAACAAAATATTTATCTAGTCGACTCATTTTGTCTTCAATATAATCTTTGATTGATTTGGTGATCGTAACTTTATCACCCCGAATATTTAATTTCATTTAAGCATCACTCTCCTAATTAAATTATAACATTGATGCAAGAAAAAAACTACTAAATAGTAGTCATTTGATGTTCAATTACATCTACTGCTTGTAAACCTTTAGAAGTTTCAACGAGCTTAAAATCCACAATGCTACCTTCACTTAATGTCTTAAAGCCATCTTTTACAATCGCAGAGTAATGAACAAAAATATCAGATAATTGGTCGTTTTCAATGAAGCCATAACCTTTTTCGTTGTTAAACCATTTAACTTTTCCGGTCACTCTCTCACACTCCTTCCTTGTTAATCTAAATATAGCACGAGAATTAAAAAGAGAGAATAACCAACTAGCCTACAAAATTCGACATCTTTTTGCACACCCCCTGATAATACCATAGCCTTATTTTCCTTGGCAAGTCTTTTTTTCTAAAAAAATATCGATTAAATAACTTTCGTCATTGGCAAAATGATATCCCGTATTAAGAGAATCATTTTCTAAACTTTTTAAAAATTCCGCAAGGTCTTTATTTAAACCAAAACCCATAATATTTCTATTCTTTAATTTACTATTAATTAGGTTAATTAATAATTCGTTAGAAAATAATTTTTGGTCAATTAAATAAACATTTTTTTCTTTAAATTCATCTTGATAAGTTAAAATTAAATATTGGTCATTATAATTTAAATACGCATTATTACTATTTAATTTATATAATTTGATTTCATTTACAATATTAATTTTGCGATAACTTAAACTTAAAAACACATTAGTTAAAATATCAATATCGACTTTGGTATAATCCGGATTAACAATTATAGTTAAATTATCTCCCAAAAGATTATTATTTAATTTGTTGGTTGTTAAAAATTTTTTATAACTAGAAATAAATAGCTTCGTATTAGCTATTTTTCCATTTCTTAACGTTTTTGCTGGTAATTTATACTTTAATAACTTCTTTAACTTTTTACTATAATATAAAATGTAATCATCTACTAAATATAAAACATTTTTCATAACTACCTCTTTTTATATCTTAATTTAGTTGTTTCGCCTCCTCTTATATGACGTAAATCTAAATGTTCTTGCATAATATCTTCAACTGATTTCGATAAATTTTCATCAATTTTTTTAAGTCTTTCACTTAAATCTTTATGCACCGTACTTTTACTAACATTATATTTATCGGCGATATTACGAATCGTATCTTTGGTTTTTAACATATATTCAGCTTCGGAAACAACTCTTTGCGAAATATTTTTTTCCATTATTTAAACAACCCCTTAATAAAACTTATTATTAAGGGGTTAGTTTTATGATTATTGTAAATCTTTTAAATTCATATTATAGAAATCTTCGGGATCAATTGCTTCACCATTATAATATACTTCAAATAATAAGCAATTTTCTTTTTCGTTTTCTAAACCATTATCCCCACTTTTACCAATTACCGTTGAAGGTGTTAAATTATCATTTTCTTTTACTAATACTTCACTTAAACTATAATAAACCATTTTTAAATTAGTATTATAAGTTACTTCGACAACTTTACCTAAAATATCATCGGTAGAAACTTTTGTTACCGTACCATTCGTGGCACTAAATACTTCAAATTCTTCATCGGCACTGTATAAGACACCGGAATTTTGTAAATAAGTATTTTCATAATAAACTAATGAATTTTGTTGTTTCTTTTCTTCATCTTTCATATCATAGAAAGATTTACTCACAATAACATTTTCATTGGTAAAAGGTTTAACAATTGTCTCATCCGTATTAATAGAAGTAACCGGCACCGTAATATTTTTAATCGCACTAACCGCGAAAGTATTTTTATTAGTATTTTCTTGTAAGGTAGCTCCTAAAAAGGCAATACTAATAAACATTACGCCAATAATTGCCACATATAAACTAGGTAAGACAAAGGGTTTTAACTTTCTTTTCTTCATAATTCACCATCCTACTTAAAGTATGGGACGGTTTTTAAATTTTTATACACTTAAATTGGTAATATTTACATCTTGATAATAATATTTTAAGATTTCGGTATAACTATGACCTAATTTGGCCATTTCATTGGCACCATATTGACTCATACCCACACCATGACCATAACCTTTCGTTGTAATTGTTACTTCATTATCATTGGCAACAATTTGAAAATCTGTTGATCGTAACCCTAGTAAAGTTCTTACCTTTGTTCCGGCGAAAGATATACCATTAATGGTAATGGTATTAACACGGCCCGTCGGCGAATATTTAATATCCGTGATGTTAATGTTTTCATCTTTAAGACCTAATTTGGTACAAAATTCTTGACGCGATAAAGTTGTCGTTACAGCAAAATTTTTTAAATTAGTTTCCCAAGTAGATGCAACACTCGTAATATAATCTTCCTTTTCGCCAAAAACTAAGGCGGCATCTTCCGTATACCCATTACTCATAGCAAAGTAAAAAGCACAGATTACTTCATCATTATAAGTTAGAATTTCCCCTTCGGTTGCCAGCACTGCCGCCTTTATTTTTTCATAATAATTAGCAAAATTTGTTTGCCATTTTGCTTGCATTTGCTCTTTCGTAATAAAAGCTTGATTAGAAGTATCCGTTACTAAATCATAATCTTTGTTATTCGTCTTCATTTTATACATTGCATAACTGCGACTGGCAACCGCTTGCGCTTTTAAAGCTTCAACGGAAAAAGACGCGGGCATTTCCGCCGCGACAACACCTATAATATAATCTTCTAAAACCATAGTTGTTAATTCTTGCGTTTGAGGATTTAATAACTTCACGGAAATATTGGTAGCTACATCTGATGTTGGTTTTTCCTCTTTCTTTATATTTACTTCTTTTTTTAAACATACTTTTAATGCAAAACAACTTAATACTACAACTATTAAAAGGAGTATTTTATTTCGCATATTAATCACTTTATAAAGTATATGTATTATTTTCGATTTTATTAATTTTTTCGATTCTTCTTAAATGTCTTTCTTCACTCGCTGGTTTAGTAGCTATAAACATATCAACAATAGGAATTACTTCATCAATAGTTAATTTATAAGATAATGCAATTACATTTGCCGCATTATGATTTTTGGCTAAAAATGATTCATTTTCATTATTAACTTTTGCACACCGAATGCCTTTTATTTTATTCGCAGCAATCGACATCCCAATACCCGTTCCACAAAGTAAAATACCTAATCCATCTTCTTTTAAAACTTTCATGCAGACATCATAAGCAAAATCAGGATAGTCATCACCTTCATGGCTTTCAATTTGGGAATCTTCCACCGTAAAACCATTTTCTTCTAAATATTTTTTTACTTCATTTTTTAAATCTTGACCGCGATGATCCGCGCCTAAAAATATTTTCATGGTCTCTCCTTTATATTATTATATCGAATTTCAAACCTAAAAAAAAGAATAAAGCCTAAGGCTTTACTTTTTTTTGACGATATTAAATGTTCTTCTATTATTTTTTAAAGACTTAACTTGAACTTATAACCCGACATTTTTTTATTTTAATTAAAAAAGGTATTTGGTTTATCCAAATGACCTTTGTTTCTTATATTGC
>CANQCH010000047.1 GCA_947589165.1 uncultured Bacilli bacterium | reverse complement strand
GTCTTCTTTATTCCAACTATTTTAAATTTCTTTTTAGGTTTAGTGGATGGAGTAAGTGATAATCAAACGAATTTTACGGGTTGCTCGAGTTGTTTATTTACCCCATTTGATGGTAGTTGTACTTATACGAAAATTGGTGAATAAGGAAAAAAAGATGAGTTCGATATGAACTCATCTTTTTTCCTTAGTTTTCTTCCGTTTCCGTATTATAGCTTGCTAAAACTCTTTTCATATAATCATCGTATTGTCTTTTTAATTCGGAATCTTGAATGTCTAAATCATATTCTTTGCGATAATATTGTAAAGCTTTAATATTAATGTCTTTGGTGTTATTTAACAAATCTTCGGCTAAGATATCTTTTATTTCATCTTTTAAATCTTCTAAAGATTCTTTTTCATATGATTTAGTTCGCATAATGATATGATAACCTAATTCGGTTTTAACTACTTTCGTATAAACTTGACCATCTTTAATTTTATAAAGAGCATCAAAGATAGCATCATAAGCATCAGGTAAATCACCATAAGTTAATCTTTGTTCGAAAGCGCCATTTTTATCTTTGGTAGCTTCATCATCAGAATTTTCTTTGGCTAATTTTTCAAATGTTTCTTTTTGATTATCAGCGGCTAAAATTTCTTTTAATAATTTTTCCGCTTTAGCTTTCGCTTCATCTTCCGCTTTGGTTTTTTCATCATCCGTCATTGAATCGTCAACTTCTGGGGTAATCAAGATATGCGATATTTCTAAATCACCTTGGGCTTTTTCTTTATAGTATTTTTCAATATCTTTATCAGTTACTAATGTATGCGCATATTCTTCAATGGCATGAGATTGTAAGTAATTTAAATACATATAATTTTGAAAAGCTTCTTCACTGGCAAAGCCTGATTGTTGTAAGGCTTGGGTAAAGGTTTCGGTCGATTCAAAATTTTCTTTCGTTCCTTTCACATAATTTTCGGCTTTGGTCTTCGCTTCCGCTTTGTAATCTTTAAATTCGGTTTCAAAAATATAAGTATCAATCATGCTAATTAAACTATCTAAAGCATAATCATTTTTAATTTTTTTGTATAAATCATCAACACTTATTTTTTCGCCATCCTTAAAAGTTACCACGGCTTCTTGACCATTTTCTAATTTTGGTGTCCCACAACCAGCGAGTAATAGGGCACTTAAACATAAAACTCCTATTTTTTTATTCATTTTTCCTCCTCAAAAAATATTATAACAATAAAGTCGTGGAAATACAAGAATTTAGGTAAAAAGGATGGAGGTTTCTCAATTAAAATTCCGCGAAAAGCACGCACACATCTAATGAAGAACCATATTATACTAATGAAAAGAAAATAAAGGAGGTTTTATATATGAATAATTGTGGAAACGGCTTAGGAGGAGCAATCATTTTAGTATTATTTATTCTTTTAATAATCATAGTAGGAGCATTCATTTAAAATAAAAAATTTGAAGGAGGTTTATTATGAGTTGTAGTAAATGCGGCTCATCTCAAGGTGGCAACAATGGATGGAGTGGAAATTACTTTTTTATCGTGTTAATTCTCTTCATTTTACTTGCTATCATTTGGGGCGGAGCATTTATATATTAGAAAAGGGGAATCGTTCCTCTTTTTTAATTAAGAAAAAAATGGTATAATAGTTAACATGAAATATTACTAAAGGGAGTGATTTAAAATGGAAGCATCAGTTATTAAAAATATTTTAATTAAGCAAAAAAATATGAATTTAAAGGGTAGTTTATACCATAAAACCCAAATTGATTTTGCTTATAATACTAATCATTTAGAAGGTTCAACCATTACTCCCGATGAGACAGCGAGTATTTATGAAAGTGGCACAATTCTTACGGATAGTAAAAAAGTAATTTTTTTAAAAGATGCTATCGAAATTAAAAACCACTTTACCTTATTTAAATATATGTTAGATACTATTGATGAAGAATTAACAGAAGAACTAATTAAAAAATATCATTTTATTTTAAAAGATGGAACTTTAACGGAGGATGAAAAAGAATGGTTTAAAGTTGGCGAATATAAAGCCAAGAAAAATTTTGTGGGAAGTATTATCACTTCCTTGCCTAAAGATGTAGCTCGTGATATGAAAAATTTATTAAATTGGTATCATAATTTGTCAATTAAAAAGCTAGAAGATATAATTGAATTTCATGTTCGATTCGAACATATTCATCCTTTCCAAGATGGGAATGGTCGCGTGGGGCGAATGATTATATTTCGTGAATGTTTAAAAAATAATATTATGCCTTTTTATATTGAAGATCGTAATAAAGAGTTTTATCTAAGAGGAATTAAAGAATATCAATTACATAATGAAAAAAGTTATTTAATTGATACTTGTTTAAATAGCCAAGATAATTATGCAAAAATAGTGGCGTTTTTTCTCGATGATTAATTCTTTTTGGGGGCCTCGTTCCTCTTTTTTATTTGGCTAAAAAAAGAAGCATTAAGCGGCGGGAACCACATTAATGCTTGAATCATATTTTTGAATAACATTTTTATAAGTATTGTAAACCGATTTATAATCGGGTAAATATTTCGTTGTCATTTTGCTAAAAGGAACGACTTTATAATATTTTTCCGTTTCATTACGATAGGTATAAAGCAAATCAACTTGTAGGTTTTCTAAACCAATGGTAGAACTTTCATCTTTATTAACGGTTTTTTTAATATCAACAGTGGCAAAGGCGCCAACGGCACCTTTATAGCCAATGGAACTATAAAGTTCAATTTGGTTAGAAATGAAATTACCTAAAGAGTAAATAACCAATGTATCATCTTGCCATTCAATTGGTTGTAAACAGTGGGGATGATTACCAATGATGATATCGACGCCGAGACTGGCTAGATATTTGGCTTGTTCTTTTTGCGTAGCATTTGGTTCTAATTGATATTCGACGCCCCAATGCATCGTGACAATTAACACATCGACTTTATCTCTTAGGGCCGCAATATCTTTTTTCGCTTGTTCATTACTATAGACACTAACTAAATATTCTTTACCAGATGGAAGGGCAATCCCATTGGTGCCATAGGTATAGGAAAGTAGAGCGTAAGTAATGCCATTTTTTTCTTTAATTTGATAATTACTTTGTTCGGCGAAAGATGAAGCAATGCCATTATATAAAACATCATTTTGTTTTCGCCAATAATCAAGGGAGGTTAAAACACCTTGTTCTCTTTTATCAAAGGCATGATTGCTGGCTAGAGAAACCATATTAAACCCAGCATCAATCATGGCATCACCATATTCACTGGGAACACTAAAAACCGGATAAAAAGTATAATTTCCCGGGGTTCCAAACGGAGTTTCTTGATTATAATAAGCTAAATCATATTTTTGAACAATATCTTTTACTTCACTTAAATAGGGTTTAAAATCATAAGTGCCATCACTTTTTTCGGCATATAAAGCGAGTTGATTATGAATTAATCCATCACCCGTCATGAGTAAACTTAAATTATATTCTTGGGGATATTTAGTCTCAGCATTATTAGTATTATCATTTTGATTAGGATTTTCATTAGGTTGGTGATTTTCTCGATAATTTTGATAATAAACAGCACTTCCAATAATGATAAATAATAAAAGGAAGATAAAACTAAAGCGAATTAATTGCTTTTTAACTTTTTTCTTTAATTTAGCCATGGTTTTCGTCCTTTAAAATGGCCACGATTTCTTCCCGGGTGTGTTTCGTCCCTTTATGAATAAATTCGGGTAATAAATGTAAATGATAATGTTTAATTTTTTGATCTTCACCATAATTTACTAACATCGTTAAAGCATCCTTATGTAATTTTTCCATTAACATTGGGACCATTTTTTTGGCAACTTTGTTAATGTGTAATAAGACATCATCGGGAACATGTTGAAAATCAGCGTAATGCGTTTTGGGAATCACTAATAAATGACCATCCACATCGGGATAAGCGTCCATGATCACGATCACAACATCATCTTCATAAATAATATCCGCGGGGATTTCTCTGTTAATAATTTTACAAAATAAACAATCCATACTATCACCATTTCTAGTATAACAAAGAATAAGCTATTTTTCAAAAAATAAGTGCGAAAGGTAAACTTTTACCCAATTAAAGCATAGATTATGGTAAGGGGTGAAAGTATGGCTTTTAAAGAAATTGTAACCAAGGCGGTAATTGGGAAAGCCAAGAAAACAAGTAGTAATGACTTTACGATGCAAACCGAAGAAGTACCAACCACCATTTTAGGCTGTTGGGTTATTAATCATACCTTCTCGGGAACCAAGGGTGATAATAAAGTAAATATTACGGGTTCATATGATGTTAACGTTTGGTATTCATATGATACAGATAGTAAAACGGCGGTTTCTAGTAAAAAATATAGTTATAATGATACCATGGTCGTACCTTTAAAAGAAGATGCCAAATTAACTAATTCTTCGGAAATCATTGTTCGGTGTTTAAAACAACCAACGGTGGCTAATGTTACCATTGAAAATGGCTTAGTTAAATTAAATATTGAAAAAGAATTAGGCGTCGAAATCGTGGGCGATACAAAAGTTAAAATTAATGTTGAAGAAGATGAAGATGATTACGTTGAAGTATATGATGAAGGCGAACAAGATGAAGCGATTGAGGAAATTAATGAAGAATATTTAGAAACACCGGAAGAATAATTTATTTGTCCAGATATCACTGGACTTTTTTTTGCCAAAAATTAACTTTAAAATTGCTAGGCAAATTATAAATTATCTGGTATAATGAAACCATCAAAAGTTTAATAAATACTTAAATATTAAAAATGCATATATTAAAAAGGAGTTTGATAAAATGGTAAAACTAAATAAAACCATTATTATTAGTTTGGTGAGTGGTCTATTAATGGGTTTAACTCTTGGACTTACTTCAGGTGTTTTCATTGGCCGCGAAGTATATACAAAAAGATATACGGTAACCTTTAATACCGATGGGGGAACAAAGCTAAAAAGTATTAAAGTTAAAGAAAATGCTAAAATTCCTAAGCCGGAAGATCCCATTAAGGAAGGTTATGAATTTGTCACATGGTTATTGGAAAACGAAACTTTTGATTTTCAATCCAAAGTTAATAAAGATATATCTTTAACAGCCAAATGGCAAGAAGTAGAAGCCGAACTAACACTTAATGCTAGTAATTTAACCTTAATGGTTGGCGATACAACGACTTTAGAGGCTAATATTGCCAAAGACTTAACTTGGCAAAGCAGTGATCCGAAAGTAGCGAAAGTAAATGCTAATGGGAAAATTGAAGCTTTAAAAGTAGGAACAACCCAAATAACCGTGGAAACATTGCGTGGCCAAAAGCAAACTTGCGAAGTTACGGTAGTGGCGAAAGATGAGAAGATTGTTTTAGTCGAAAAAGTTACGCTTAGTGGGAAAAAGGAAGTTACGGTTGGTAGTACTATCGAACTAACCGCAAAAGTAAGTCCTACTAATGCGACCAATAAAAATCTTAAATGGCAAAGTAGTAATTCGAAAGTAGCGACGGTTAATCAAAAGGGCCAAGTAAAAGGCATCAAAGCCGGAACTGTAACTATTACCGCGACAAGTGAAAATGGTAAAAAAGCCACGCTGAAAATTACCGTTAAGGCGAAAGTTAGTACGAATAACACCAAGCCGAGTGAAGCTACCAAACCAACGGAAACAACTAAACCGAGTACAACAACTAAGCCAAGTACTAATAACAACAATTCGAATAATAACAATAGTAGTAGTAATGACAAGCCAAATATTGCTGTTAATAGCCTAAAAATTACCGGTGGTACGGAAGTTAATGTTAAAAACACTTTAACATTGATGGTAAGTATCGATCCCACGAATGCCACGGATAAAACTGTTACTTGGTCTAGTAGTAATACCGGAATTGCTAGAGTTGATGCTAGTGGCCATGTAACTGGGGTAGCAGAAGGTACCGTTACTATCACTGCTAAAACTAGTAATGGTAAAACAGCAACCCATCAAGTAGAAGTAAAGTCCGTTTATGTAATTACTTTAACGGCTAATTATTTATTAGGTAATTTATCCGACTATAGTTTTAAAGTTACCAAAGATGGTCAAAGTTTTTCAGATTTTACAAGTTTTGTCATCGGTGGTAATTCTTATAGCTCGGGGGTTATCGATGTCGAAGATGTTAATGACATGGGTGGTAGCCGGACGACTAATTTGAAATTAAAAAATGGTCAAACGAAAAAAGCCACGATTGTGATAAATAAATAAGGAGGAACAAATGAAAAAATATTTTAAATTATTAATCATTACTTTAATTGGTTTTTTAACTTTTAATAGTTATGTAAGCGCTAGAGAAGTTAATATTGATGAATTAGGTAAAGAAATTGAAAAAGTAAATAAAAATGCTACTTTTGCGTATATTGTGGGCAATTATGCTTTTACATCTTCTAAAAGTATAACGGTCGAAGATGTCATGATTGCTAGTCGTAGTATTGAATTAGCTAATTTTAACGATGAATATGATTTTGCTTCCGATATTAAAAATGACAATGTGTATAAAAATATGAATATTTTTAAAATTCGAAAATCAGGGAGCAAATGGATAAGTGGTAGTAATTTAATTGGAACGAAAACTTTAGATCAAGCCGTTAGAGATAACGGAGGAAAAATCAATATCGATTATATCGATTATAAGTATGTGGCGAAAGATACCGTGATCAGTTTTTCTACGGATACGAGTACTTATACTAGCGATTTAGATCCCAAATATCAAGCTAGTGCTTTAAATTTAGATAGCGCAAGCAAAAATGTGACGGGAATAGCTAAAATAAATGAAGGAGTTAAACAAGCACCAGAACAAACTAATTATTATTTTGCTTATGTTTTACATGTAGATGATGCAACTGCTGACACCACAGTTAGTGTTCCCAAAACGGCAAAAATTGTAAAAACTGATTTAACCAAAGGTAATTATGTAATATTAATGGCCTTAAATACCAGTAATGATAATTATTATGGGGTTACGGTAGATAAAGATGGGGCTAAAACGCATTATAATCCTGTAACTTATCATTTAAGTTTTAAAAATGTTCAATACCAAGATTACACCAAGGCGGAATTTACTTTAGATGATAATATTACTGGTTATGTTAAAGAAGAAAAGGAAAATGTAAGTATTAGTCAAACCGAAAAAACCATGGTATTAAGTAATAATTTATATAAACAATATAATATAAATGAATTTAATAGTAATAAAGAAGCTTATTATGTTTCTCTAGTGGTACCTAAAAAACTAGAATCAGTTAAAGTAACTCTTAATAAACAAAATAGTGAAGATGTCAAAATTACAACTACCGATGATAAAACGACTTTATTATTTCATTTAACGGATGCCAAATTAACAGCTTGTCAAAATCAAGATAATGATGATTGTAAATTTGCTATTGAAATTGATGAAGATGGCGAAGGAGAACTTTATTTACCATCAACTTATTATTTAGATATTTCTAAGGTTACACCAAAAGTAGTGACCAAAATTGCCAGTGCTAAAGTAGTTAGTAAAAATGATGAAAATAGTTTAATTAAAGCTTTAGATAATGAGCAACAAATTGGGGGTTATTTACTAAAAGATAATAATTTTTCTTATCAACTAACGACGAAAGAAACACCGCAAAAAGTGGCTAATGTAGTTACCATTACAGATAGCATGGGCCAAACGACAAGTTATAATGGTACCGATTTTCATGATAGTAACAATGTGGAAGTTAATTATACGATAAATAATGATGCCAAAAAAGAAATAACTATCAGCGTCGATTTAGATGGGGATGGTACAAAATATGATGCTACGGAATTAACGATTGATTATACGGGTTTATATGCTGGCGAAAATGCGAAAACCGAATATGCAACCTATTTAACGAAAACAAAATCCGCTATTAGTGTGACGGTTCATAATCTTGTAGATAATACAATGCAAGAATATGAAAAAGGGGATGCTAATCGGCGTTTAATTACAGATTATCAAAATGGTATTCAAGCTTATACCTTTAATATGTATGGTAAACCTTATCTTGATGGCAAAGAATATGAACAATTA
>CANQCH010000046.1 GCA_947589165.1 uncultured Bacilli bacterium | reverse complement strand
CAACTATAAATTTATAAAAAAACTAGATTTTATCTAGCATAATTCACTTTTTTTATTTAAAACTGTCAAAGTAGGGTGTAAAAAATAATCATGGCGAAATTGTGAGCATGGTTCGTTATGAAGTCGGTGAAGGAATGGAAAAGCGAAATGATAACTTTGCCGAAGAAGTTATGAATCAAGTTAAAGGAGAATAATTACTTTTATTCTTCTTTTTTTGACACTTTTTTAGTAAAGCTAAATATTTTACTTAAATTTGAGCTTATTCATGGTATAATAAAAGAAGAATGGTGAAGATATGAGTAAAATTGCAATAAAAAATGCCCACATTTTTAAAAATAAAGGGCAAATGATAATTTATATGTTCTTATTTATAATTCTTCTTTCCTTGTTTATTTTTTTAGGAAATTTAGATTATCATACCGAACTCGCAGATAATATCCGGTTTAGCCAAGAATTTAATTTGGTGCCGGAAGAAAATGTCTTTCAATATACTAATGCTCAAGATACGAATCTTTTATTAGCATCACCTAAGGCGATTATCTTATTTGGTTTTAATAACGAATGGGTCAATTATTATGCGAAGATTGTGAATGAAGTAGCGATAGAAGAAGGCATAGATAAAATTTATTATTATGATTTTTTAATGGATCGGAGTAATAATAATGGTACCTATGAGACCATCGTTAATTATTTAGAAAATAATATTACCTATTTAGATAATGGGGAAGGAAATTTATATGCGCCTACTTTAGTTATCGTGGAAAATAGGAGGGTAACCTACTTTGATGATGAGACGGCTTTTGTCGTTGGGCACATAAAACCGCAAGAATATTGGAATGAATATGAAATTGCAATGAAAAAAAGTGATTTAGAAGTAGCCTTTAGAAATTATTTAGGAAGTAGGAGTTAACCATGGATGAACATAAAAATACTTTGGGGATGATTCTTTTAGTTGTTATTCTTCTAACCTTTATTATTGGGGGTTATTTCGCGATGAAATATTTGACGCAAGAAAAGAAAGTCGAAAATGAAAGTAGTAAGCCAACTGAGGTAAAAAAAGATTTACGACTTGATAAAAGTAAAGATTATATTTACTATGATAACGAAGAAGAGGTAATTGCTAGTCAAGAAATTGAATTTAAGGATGTTCATTTTAATTTAGAATCGATGCAAGAAGTAAATGGTCGTTTAAAATCCGAAATGGATAGCATTCGCAAAAGTATTAAATATACTAAAGATGTTAGTGATATTCCGGAAGATGTGGAAACGAATGAAGAAGGCATTTATAGTTTAGAATTTCGGGAGTATAATGACTTCTTTAGTCCTGATTACATTAGTTTACTAGTTATGGATTATACTTATGATATTGTTAATGGCCCTAATCCTACTAGTATTGAAAGTTATGTGGTAGAAAAAGCCACCGGTCGCCGCATTTTAGGTGATGAATTATTAAAAAATTATAATTTAACGATGGATGAAGTAAAAACGAAAGTCCAAAAACGGGTTAGTGATACTCAAACTCTTGATAATGATATTGATGTGGAAGGAACCATGAATAATTTTAATATATTTGCGTTATATATTAATAAACTTGGCGATTTAGAAATTACTTTTGTTGTTAAATCGAGCGCGGGTAATTATAATGATAGTATCGTATTAAATGATTAAGGAGAGATGAAAATGAATGATGTAGAATTAAAAATGATGCAAACAATTGAAAATTTACAAAATCGGTTATTAAATATTCGGGCCGGGCGGGCTAATCCGGCCATGTTAAATGGAATAATGGTTAGTTATTATGGGACGCCAACGCCTATTCAAAGTTTAGCGAATATCACAGTTCCCGAAGCGCGAAAATTATTTGTTAAACCTTTTGATCGGGGAGTATTAAAAGATTTAGAACGCGCGATTAATGAAGCCAATTTAGGTATTGCGCCAACCAATAATGGCGAAATGATTATTTTAACCGTTCCCGAACTTAATGAAGAAAGACGAAGAGAATACGTTAAACAAGCTAAAAATATTGGCGAAGAAGCTAAAGTAGCTTTAAGAAATATTCGCCAAGAAGCCAACAATCAAATTAAAAAAGAAGAATTACCGGAAGATGAAGAAAAAATACAATTAGATGATATTCAAGAACTTATAACCAAATATAATAAATTAGTTGATGAAGAAATTAAAAATAAAGAAGAAGAACTAATGCAAGTTTAAGTAAAAATTAAATGTCAAATATTGATTGAATATCAATATTTTTTTAATATCAGTGGCAAAATAAAAAAATAAGTGTTATTCTTAATATATAAGGGTGTGATACTATGTTTATAGGTGAAGAACCAATTCATATTGAAGCTAATGCCGATATTGGCGAATTTGTTATTTTTCCGGGGGACCCTTTAAGAGCTAAATATATCGCGGAAAAATTTTTAACGGATGCTAAATTAGTGACGAATATTCGGAATATGAGTGGTTATACCGGCTTTTATGAAGGGAAAAAAATTACCGTCATGGGTAGTGGTATGGGAATGCCTAGTGCTAGTATCTATACTTTTGAACTAGTGCATTATTTTGGCGTAAAAAGAATAATTCGCATTGGTACTTGTGGGGCCGTAAGTCCTAAGATGGCTATTGGTGATGTCGTTTTAGCAACGGAAATTTATTCCGAATCTAATTTTGCCTATACTTATAATAATTATCCCCGCTTTACCGTTAAAGCGAATGAAAACTTAAATGCTTTAGTTATAGCGACTGCCCAAGAAAATAATTTTAATTTAAAAGTGGGGATGTTAACAACCATGGATGTATTTGGGCCTTACATTGATTATGATCGCGTTTTAAAAAGAATTCCGGCGCAATACGAAATTTTAGCGGAAGAAATGGAAGCTTTTGGGATTGTTCATGTAGCTAATTCTCTAAATGTAGAAGCGACTTGTCTAGCAACGATTGTCGACTCTAAATATTCCGATGTCGTTTTAAGTCCGGAAAGTCGCGAAAAGAATTTAAATGATATGATAACTTTGGCTTTAAAAGCCATTATTAAATAGGAGGAGATAATGAACGCAGAAATATTTCGAGCCTATGATATTAGGGGTAAGTATCCGACGGAAATTAATGAAGAAATTGCGTATGCTTTAGGTAAAAGTTATGGTTCTTATATTCAAGAAAAATATCAAGAACATTGTGTTGTCATATCGCGCGATAATCGGTTAAGTAGTGAAGCTTTATGTCAAAGCTTTTTAAAAGGGTTAAATAGTACCGGCTGTAATGCCATTGACTATGGGCAAACGACTACGCCAATGAATTATTATGCCCGTTATTTAAATCAAATGCCGGGTGTTATGGTTACGGCTAGTCATAATCCGAAAGATGAAAATGGGTTTAAATTTTCCTTTGATAAAGGCGTTATTAATGCCCGGGGGGAAATGATTACCGATTTTAAAAATTATACTTTTGCCGGGAATTTTCAAAAAGGTGATGGCCATACCGAACATCAAGTAATTTTTGATAAATATTTAGAATATTTAAAATATACGATTAAATTAGGCAATAAAAAACGAAAAGTTATTTTTGACTGTGGTAATGGTGTTACCGGTTTATTTGTGCGCAAAATATTTAAAAATTTTAATCTTAATTTTGAAATTATTAATGAAATAAGTGACGGTAATTTTCCGAATCATCATCCGGATCCTGCCGTTGCCGAAAATATGCAAATGCTCCAACAAGAAGTACTAAAACAAAAAGCGGATTTAGGTATTGCTTTTGATGGTGATGGGGACCGCATTGGCGTTGTCACCGATAAAGGAGAAATCTTACCTATTGAACATTATATGGTTTTAATGATTCGCGACATGATTAATAAAGTGCCTCGAAAAACTTTTCTTTACGATGTTAAATGTTCTGGGGTTCTTGCCGAAGAAATTAAACGTTTAGGCGGCGAAGGAATATGTTATCGCACCGGAGCTAGTTATACGGAATATAAAGTGTTAACCGATAATTTACCTTTTGGGGGCGAATATTCTGGTCATATTTATTTTCGGGATCGTACTAATGATGTATGTTCCGCCTTTTATGCGGCTTTACGTTTAATTGAGATTATGAGTAAAAATCCGATTAAATTAAGTGCCATGGTCGAAGATATTCCAAAGTATTATAATACGCCAGAAATTAAAATTCCAACGCCAGAAGCAAAAAAGGCGGAAATTATGCAAAATGTTAAAGATTATTGCTTAAAGAACCGTTATCCCATTAATGACATCGATGGCATCCGCGTGAATTTTACTAATGGTTGGGCTTTAATTCGCCCAAGTAATACGGGTAGTAACATTATTTTTCGGGCCGAAGCGCAAGTTCCGGAAGGAGTTGAAATTTTACAAAATATGTTTTTACCTTTGATAAAATAAGGATGAAAATAACTTGACTAAGGACAAGAAAACCAATATAATTATTAATGAAAAACGAAGAACAAGACACATATATTTAAAACTTTTTTTCCGAGAGAATTAGTCAAATGGTGGAAGACTAAAAAAAAGTTAAATATATATCCCTTGCTAGTTGAATAACTGAAATTATAGTAAGTTATTTCGTTATCTCAAACGTTATAAGAGAAAAAGTAAAAAATAAAGGTGGTACCGCGGAATAATTCGCCCTTTGGTAACATCTTTTTTTATTGTTAGGAGGAAATGATGAAAAATTTTAAAGAATTAGACAAAAGACCAGTCGCCGAAGTGGAACAAGATATTTTAGCTTCCTGGGGTAGTATTAATGAAATCATGAATAAGCAAAATACTTTACGAAAAGATGCGCCTAATTTTGTCTTTTATGATGGCCCGGCTTTTGCCAATGGTTTTCCGGGACTTCATCATATGGTCGCGAAAAACTTAAAAGACGCTATTTGTAAATATCAAGTGATGAAAGGTAAAAGAGTCATAAGAAAAGTAGGTTGGGATACCCATGGCTTACCAATTGAAAATCATGTGGAAAAGAAATTAGGTATTTCTTCCAAGAAAGAAATTGAAGCTTTAGGTATTGCCAAATTTAATGAAGAATGTCGGAAAAGTGTTCGAGAAAATGAAGCGGCTTTCACGGATCTAACGAGTAAAATGGGTCAATTTATCGATGTCGAAAATCCTTATTTAACTTATAAAAATGAATATATTGAAACGGAATGGTGGATTTTAAAAAAATTCTATGAAGCTAATCTTTTTTATGAAGGAACTCGGGTTGTGCCATATTGTCCGCATTGTGGTACGGGTTTAGCTTCTCATGAAGTGGCCGATTTTTATGAAGTTGATAAAGCCCTTACGGTTTATGTTCCGTTTAAGAAAAAAGGAGAAGATGTTTACTTCTTAGTTTGGACAACGACCCCTTGGACTTTACTAGCTAATGTGGCCTTATGTGTAAACCCCAATGAAGATTATTCTTTAGTCGAATCGCAAGGTTATAAATTTATTTTGGCGACTAATTTAGTATCTAGTTGTTTAGGAGAAGAAGCTAAAATTCTCGATACTTTTAAAGGTAAAACTTTAGAATATTGTGAATATGAACAATTAATCCCGGCCTTAACCGTGGATAAAAAAGCTTTTTATGTTACTTGTGATGATTACGTAACGATGGAAGATGGAACTGGCATAGTTCATATTGCTCCGGCTTTTGGTGATGATGATGCCAATGTCGGAAAAAATTATGATTTGCCAAGTTTAAATCCGGTTGGTAAAGATGGTTGTTATACCGAAGGCCCTTGGCAAGGTAAATTTGTTCATGATGTTAATGAAGAAGTCGTTGATTATTTAAAAGCCCATGATAAATTATTTAAAAAACAAAGAATTGAACATGATTACCCACATTGTTGGCGTTGTCATACCCCATTAATTTATTATTCGATGCCAAGTTATTATATTGCGGTTAGTCAGTTTAAAGATGAAATGGTAAAAGCTAACGCAAAAGTTAATTGGTATCCGGCATATGTCGGAGAAAAACGTTTTGCTAATTGGATTGCGGGCGCTAAAGATTGGAATGTTTCGCGGTCTCGTTATTGGGGAAGCCCAATTCCTTTTTGGAAATGCGATTGCGGTTATAATCATATGGTCGGTTCAATTAGCGAATTAAAAGAAATGGCGGTCGAAAAATTACCTGAAGAACTTGATTTGCATAAACCATACATTGACGAAATTCATTTAAAATGTCCTAAATGTAGTAAACCTATGACACGTATTCCGGATGTTTTAGATTGTTGGTTTGATTCCGGTTCCATGCCTTTTGCCCAATATCATTATCCATTTGAAAACGAAAAATTATGGGAAGAACAATTTCCAGCCGACTTTATTTGCGAAGGAATTGATCAAACGCGGGGTTGGTTTTATACGCTTTTAGTAATTTCGACGTTCGTCAAAGGTTGTAGTCCTTTTAAGAATGTTTTAGTTAATGATTTATTACTTGATGCCGAAGGCAAAAAAATGAGTAAATCTCGGGGCAATATTGTGGAACCATTTTCCACGATTAAAGAATATGGGGCCGATGTGGTAAGATTTTATTTACCATATGTTTCACCGGTTTGGACGCCTTTAAAATTTGATTTTGAGGGTCTAAAAGAAGTTTATTCTAAATTCTTTAATCCATTACGTAATGCTTATAATTTCTTTGTTATGTACGCTAATGTCGATAATATTGATATTAGTGAATGTGCCGTAAGTTATGAAATGCGAGAAGAAATTGATAAGTGGTTACTTTCTAAATACAATAGTTTAGTACAAGATGTTACCGGGGCGTTTGAAGAATATGATTTAAATAAAGTTGTCCATTTTTTAACTAATTTTGTTTCAGATGATTTATCTAATTGGTACATAAGACGGAATCGTAATCGGTTTTGGGCTAATACTTTAGATGAGTCGAAAAAAAGTGTTTATCTTACAACTTATGAAGTTTTAGTCGGTCTAGCTAAATTAATGGCCCCAATTGCGCCTTTCTTGTCTGAAGAAATGTATCGGAATTTAACCGGTGCGGAATCGGTTCATTTAGCCGATTATCCAGTGGTAAATGCCAAATTAATTAATAAAGAAATTGAAGCAAAAATGGATTTAGTTCGTTCCTTAATTTCTACCGGCCGATATGTGCGGGAAGAAGCCAAAATAAAGGTTAGACAACCTTTAACAGAAGCTTTAATTGATGGTAAAAATGCAACTTTAATAGGGGATTTAGTTAATTTAATTAAAGAAGAATTAAATGTTAAAAGCATTAAGTTTACGCAAGATTTAAATGAATATATGGAATTAACGGTTAAACCTAATTTCAAAGTTGTTGGTAAAACTTTAGGCCCTAAAATGAAGGCTTTCCAAACCCTTTTAAATAATTTAACGCCAGCAGAAGTTGCCAAACTAAATAATGGCGAAGACTTAACAGTTAATTTAGAAGGGGAAGATTTAGTAGTCACCAAAGAAATGGTCGAAATTAGATTTAATGCTAAAGAAGGCTTTAATGTCGGAATGGCTGATAATAATTTCATTATTTTAAATACCGAATTAACGGAAGATTTAATTTTAGAAGGTTTAGCTCGGGAATTAGTTTCCAAAATTCAAAATATGCGGAAGGTTAAGGAATTTAATGTTGCGGATCGCATTGATTTAACTTTAAATGTTACTCCTAAAGTCGAAGCCGCCATTAATAAACATCAAGAGTATATTCAAAATGAAACGTTAGCTTTAAATATTACTTATGATGCTAATTTATCTAAAGATATTGATATTAATGGCGAAATGATTGGCATTGCCATTACAAAAAAATAAAGTTCTAAGTGCAGAACTTTATTTTTTTAATTCTTTAATTTGCTGTCGCTTCAATAATAGTTCGACATTTACCATCTGGTGTTAACACATACTGTTTAGTTGTTTTATCAAAACAATAGTAATTAGTAATAGTTGGCTTTTTATTATAACACCATTGATCGACTTGGAAAAAATCACCATCCGGACATTTATATTGATAAGTATAGGTATTAGAACAAGATGTTTGCGTACCATCTGCGCCATAGAAAGTATAATTACAATTACTGCCACTTAAAGTACCTGTAAAAGAGGAACTATTAGTTATGCATGAATCATTGCCATACTTAGCAATAAAATCATCTTTAGTTGCTGGACAATATCTAGTTCCAGCAGCATAAGGACTATGACTCATGCAATAAACATCAGTATCGGCAGATGATTGAACGCCGGCGGAATTTACTTTATCGTAACCGCTTTCACATTCAACAAAACCTAGTGCCTCAGTATAGGCAATACTTTCACATTTGCCATCACTACGCATTTGATAACCTTCTGGACAAGTTTTTTTCATTTCAACTTCTTCCGTTGGTTTAGTTTC
>CANQCH010000045.1 GCA_947589165.1 uncultured Bacilli bacterium | reverse complement strand
GCAATTTCACAATTATTAAGTCGATTAACCATGTTTTTATGGTCGCGATAAATCCGGACATCTTCGAAATAAAATAAGGAAGAAACAGCCCCAAATAATTTAATTAAATCGCTAATGTTTTCACTGGCTTTTAAATAGACAACAAATTTATAACCACGATTAATTATTTTCGCACTTAATTTAAAATATTGCAATAAAGTTTTAATTTGTTTCGCTAATCTTTCTTTACTAAAAATAAACTCTAAATGATAACCACTCGTCGAAGGATTCGAAATATTCCCCACTGCTAAAAAAGCGCCCTTTAAATAAGCAATTTTTTCTTCATCGGTTTCTAACATCTCCAAATCATTTTCCATTTTTAAATTATTTTTTAAAACACCAAGATCATCTTTAATACTTAATAGATAAATTTGCTTAACTTTAAATCTTTTTTGCATCCGGACAACAATATGGGCATTGATTCCGTAAATTTCTTTTAATTCTTTATAAATTTTTCTAGCCACGGCCGCGTTTTCTAAAGTAATACTAATATCGTTATGAATTTTAGCGACACAATTTAAAAAAGAAATCAATTCCCACCTTGATTCTAAAACATTAATATCTTGCTTCGCAATTTCTTCTTTAATACTTGTGGTAAAAGTCATACCATCACCCTAATTTAATAATAAATATTCAATACTAATAATGGTATCATCTTGAACTAAAAATTGTAATTCCGTTTTCCCTTTTGTATAAGTGTATACAGAATTTTCTAAAGCATAATCTTTCCCATAAATTTCTTCCATCATTGCTAGGGAATCACCTTTTTTTAAGCCTTCTATAGTTGTTACTTCATCATCTAAAAAATAAATCGAACCAATTTTATCCCCATCTTTATAAGGATTAGTCGTAATTTCAAAATGTTCATAAGTATAAGTTTTATCTAAACCTTCAAAAGCACAACTTTGGGTTTCACTATAATTTAGTTCTTCTCCTAATTTATCTTTGTCTAATTCATCCCCTAAATTAATTGTTAAATCTTTGTATTGAAAAGTAAAAGCATCTTCTTTAGCTACTTTTGCCCCACAACTACAAAGGATGACTAAACTGAAAACTAAGACTAATAATTTAGTTATTTTTTTCATTTTTTATCGCCTCATCATACTTTCTTAATTTTTCATCATAAATTTTCTTTATTTTAGCATTTTCCCGATAATCCTTCAAGTTATATTTTTCTTTAAATAAATGCGCCACATAAGTGGATAATTTAGTTGCGCCATTTAAATTTAAATGAGTCCCCCCATCATAAGTATCCGTATTGTAATCTAGGCCAATTGTCCTACTTAAAGGAATAAAGTTATAATAATCTAAATCATACTTTTCAGCATAACTTTTAATATTATCTTCATATTCCGGATACCAATAAGGATATAAACTAGGCGCTTTCATTAAAACTAATTTAATATTATGTTCTGCACATAGTTTTCTAATTTCATCTAAATAGGCATAATTAGATTGGGCAAAATCCGTTTCGGCTAAAGGTCGAGGGGTCGGAAAAGAAGTGGCGGGTTTAATCTTTTGATTAATTAAAAAACCATTATGGGTATTAGTCTTACTTTGAAATAAATATGTAAAATCTTCATTGGTTAACTCGGTTATTCGGGAATGATACCTTAAAAGAGGAAATAGATACGAAAAAATATTTTCTTCAGGCAACATAGAAGCATTAATAATATCCCATTTTTCTTTACTCCATTTCATTTTATCAAGGGTTAAGCGATTATAAGCTTCACTTACCGGTTTAGCATAACGCATAGCATTAACATTATAAACGACTATTTTAGGTGTTTCATATTTTAAGGTTTCTTTTAAGATGCCTAAAGATTGCCAAATTAATTGTTGACTAGTGCCCCGCACATAAGCGGTAATGCCTTCCGTTTCATATAACACCATTGGCGAAATATTAGCGTAAACTTCACAGTCACCGATAAAAATAACATCATGATTAGTAGGATCTTCGTAGTATTCGGCAATCATGCTTCCTTCCACTAAATTCATCATGTATTTAGGACTAACTAGTCTTTGGGTAAACCAAAATAAACCTATAAAACCAACTATAATTAAAACTATTTTAACTACTCTTTTCATTTTCTCACCTAAAACTTACTATAAATAAAGTCGCTAACTTCAAAGCCAATGCCATAAATGCCAAATAATAAAATGATAAATAAAGCCATACCTAAAATAATTAAGCGTCCTTCAATTTTTCTTTGATGACAAAATTTTTGGATTGGTTTTTCATAAGCTTCGCCTAAAAATAAGGTCATAATTGCCCAGATTAAGATTAAATAATTTATACCATTTAAACCAAAGTTAAAGATATTAGCCAAAAGTAATTGATAATTAAAAGTGGTAAAAATACTTGCTAGCATTTTTAAGGCCGTAAAGGTATCATTATAGACAAAAAAGACCCATAATAATGAAACTAACACAATGGTTATAAAATGATTTACCCGAGGCCATTTCGTCCGAAGAAAATTGGGAAAAGCAACTAAAAGACCATGACATAGACCCCAAACTAAATAATTGAGCCCATGCCATAAACCAGAAACTAAAAAAGTAATAATAATATTTATTTTGGTTCTAATTTTACCTTTCCGGTTGCCCCCTAGGGAAATATAAATGTAGTCTTTTAACCAATTACTTAAGCTCATATGCCAAGCATTCCAAAAACTTTTAATATTTTTTTTAAAATACGGATGATCAAAGTTTTCTGGCAAAATTAAACCAAATAAACGGGAAAAACCTAAAACAATATCGATACCCCCACTAAAATCGGCATATAGTAAAATGGCGTAACTAAAACAAGCTAAAAGAGCAAAGGCTCCCCCACTAGTATAACTAGTAAGGCTATTAACTAAAATGGTTAAGCGTCCGGCAATGACCAACTTTTTAAATAAACCCCAAAGGATGCGAAGTAACCCGGCATATATATTATCTAATGTAATTTTAATTTGATCTAATGCTTTATTAAAATTATCATACCGATTAATTGGCCCAATTAATAAAATAGGAAAATAAAAAATATAGAGGCCATAACGAAGAAGATTTCGTTCGGCTTGATATTTGCCCCGATAAACATCAATTAAATAAGATATAACTTGCAAAGTATAATAAGCTAAACCGACCGGAGCAATAAAAGTCATGGTCTTTATCGTAACATTAGGCGTAATTTTAAAAAGGAAAAAGATACTGGCATTAAGAATAATCGCTAAAGTTAAAATTATTTTATTTTGATGATTAGTTAAATAAAGGGCCGTTAAATAACTCGTAAATAAACTAAATAAAATAAAACCAAAATTAGCTAGGCCAAAACTAGCATAAACTAATAGACTAACTATTAAAAGAAAGATTGGCGCTAGACGACGGGTAGCCATGATGGTCTTTCCCATACGTATTTACCCTTTAAAGTGGCAATCCGTTCTTCATCAGTTCCCCCAATTAATTTATAAGAACTAACGGAGTCAAAATGTAACCATGTACCATTAACTAAAGCTAAAACCCAATAATGTTCTTTATTAGTCGTATTGGTTAAACGTGCTTGATAGCCTTTTGCTTCCATTAAAGCTTTAACGACACTCGCATGAACATAACAGTTTCCGCGCCAATTAGTTAAGCCATACCATGTAGCATCATTTTCGCCCCAAGTATTGGCATTCCGCATATGTTCGTTTACATAATTAACGATTGCACTTGGACTATTACCAACTTGGCTCGCAACACTTTTAATTTTATTATTTAAATCATTTTGGTCATGTTTAACTTCCACTTCTCTTTTTTTCGTGGCTTTATTTCCCGATTTATCAACAGCGGTATAAGTAACGTAATAAGTTCCAGCGGTCCCAGCTTTGACTCCATTACTACTTATTTTTACTGCGACTTTGCCATCTTTTTTATCATAGGCACTAACCCCTTTTAGATAATCGACGGTCGCATTTTTATTAATTTTTAAGGTTGATAAGCCCGAAATAACTGGGGCATCTGTATCTTTTTTAATAGTTAATGTGGCTGTCTTTGTCGTTTTATTTTGATAAGCATCAACGGCTTCAATCGTCACTTCTTGTTTCCCTAATTTACCAAAAGTAATTTCACTGGTAATCTTAACTTCGGTCTTTGAAGCATCTTTTAATTTTTTCACAAAAGCATCAGCTTCGATGCTTTTGGCATCATCATAAAGCGTCACATTTTTTAAAGTTAAAGTTGGGGCTGTTGTATCCGTGATAATAATCTTGGTTTCATATTCGCGGTCATCAACGGTGGTTTTTAAAATATATTCACCAACGTCACTCGCATTTATTTTTTTTAATTCGCTTTTGGAAATCGCGGATTTATTTTCGTTATTATAAACTAAATCACTTTGGGTTACTTCATCGCCCAATTCTAAATAAAAAATGGGTTTAACCGCTCCAATAGTTAAATTTTGATGGCCAACGGTCGTATTACCTGAACTATCTTTAACGGTAACCGTAATAGAATATGTCCCAAAATCTAAACTTTTAGGTAAGCCTGTAGCATCAATCGTTACTTCAGTTTGATCTTCCACACTCACCACAAAATCTTCGGCATTAAATTTATAATCTAAATAGACCGAAACATCTTGAAATTCTACCTTGGGCTTGGTTGTGTCCACAATATGTAATTTAACTTTTTTTATTTTTTTGCCGATTTTAACTTTTAAAGTAACATCACCCAATTTATGAAAATCAATTGTCTTTAAATCTGTCGCTAACTTGGCTTGCGCGGGAACATCCCTTTTAAATAAATCTTTTAGCGTTAATTCACTTTGCCCTAATTCCCAATTAAGTTCCCGTTTTAAGTTACTTTCTTGGTATAAATAAAGACCTCCGCCAAAAAGAAGACCCAAAAGAATTAAACTTGCAATAATAATTATCGTAATTTTTGGCCATCGTTTATTTTTTATTTTAGCTTTTGCAGCTGATTTTTGCTTTTTTCCTTTTTTTTCCATTCCAAAACACCTACGCTTAAAGTATATCATAGAATTAATTAAATAGTACCTTTTTTTAAGAAAAAATCAATGGTTTAATCAAACCATTGATATCGCGAATAAAAATATGCGCCTTTCGTTTTAGGATAACCAGGTGGATTTATTAAATTAGCTTTAAATTTGGCATAGCCATCATAAGCTCCATTGGAAACTGATAAATGGAGATGGGCACCCGTAGTACAACCATCATAACCACCGTGTATTTTAGCGGTACTATATCCGCCAGAGACACCAATAACCGTATTAGCATTTACTTGTTGATTAGCTTTAACACTAATTGATAATAAATGGGCATATAATACCGTATAAGTTTTACCACCAACATTAGCTTGCACAAACACTTGATTACCACCGCAGGAAGATTTTCTTAAAATAGCCATTACGACACCACTCGTTGTTGCCGAATAAACCGTTGTTCCTTCCGCAATACCAATATCAATTCCACTATGGTTACCGGATACTGCCGCGGAAGCAGTTCTTCGACCAAATAAACTATTGATGCGTCCTTTGGCGACAGGTTTAATCCACCCCCCAGACTTCATCGTTCTTTGGGTACACGCGTCTAAAGTTTCATCTTCCCTACATTTCATACTTTCGAACATTTGAATAGATGCTTTTTTCAACGCAATTTGTTCATCTATTGTCGCATTAACATCGGTTAAGGAAACTAATTCATCATCTAACTCTTCAATTTTTTCCGCATAAATTTCAATATTTTTATCTAGTTCTTTTTCATAATTTTTTAAATCAACTTGTTTTTGTTCATTTTCTTTAATTAAATTAGCCATGGCCACTAATTGTTCTTGATTGTATTTAACTAATTGTTCAATGGCATCTCGCCGCATAATCAACTCGGTAATACTTGAAGCATCAGAAAGAAATTCTAAATACTCATTATTACCCAACATTAATTGATAAAATTCCATCGCTTCTTTCGATTTTTCTTCGTATTCCGCAATTTTTTCTTCCGTTTCTTTAATACTTTTTTTAGCCAATTCAATTTTGGTTTCGGATTCTTCTTTTTGCTTTTGCGCATTTAAAATATCTTGTTGTTTTTTCTTTTTTTCGGATGCCGTTAAAGCTTTTTTACTATCATTAGTCTTTTTTTGATTTTGTAAATCTTTTAATTCTTCTCTAACGCCCCCTAAAGTATTAGCTTCCGCAAATACGGTTATGGGTAAAAGGCAAATTAAACTTAAGATTAAAGCAATAATTTTCTTTTTCATATTTTCAAATACTTCCTTACCGCCTTTAAGCTTCCTAACATCCCGACAATGGCGCCAATGACGATTAAAACTAAGGAAACATAAAAGACAAAATTATATGGTTTTATTAAAAAGACTAAATTCGTGAATAGTTCGCCATGCATTTTACTATATAAAATAACATACCCATAGATTGTAATACAGATAGGAATAATGGCTCCGATGATGCCAATTATAAAGCCTTCAATTAAAAATGGTAATTTAATTGATGTATTACTAGCTCCAACTAAACGCATTATTTCAATTTCGTTTTTCCGATTAATAATTGTTAATTTAATCGTATTACTAATTAAGAAGGCCGTTACTAAGATTAACGTAATCACGGCAACAATGACAATTTTTTCAACAACATTAAAGGTCGAAATAACATTTTCCACCATACCTTCGCCATATTTAACTGATTCTACACCATCAATATCATTAATATATTTAGCCGTATCTTCTAAATAGTCAACATCGTGAACTTTAACAATAAAGGAATCAAATAAAGGGTTATCATCCAAATAATCTAAAATGTTGCCTACATCTTCGGAATAATCACCTAATTCCACTTTCCATTCATCTTTACTTTTAAAAGTGGAACTAGCAACATTACTTTGGGATTTAATATCACTTTTAATATTTTCAATTTGTTCGGCCGTGACATCCTTATTTAAATAAACGACAATACTTAATTCATCTTCAATTATTTTGGTCGCATTTTCAATATTAGCCGCACAAACAATAGCCACAGCTACTAAAATTAAAGTTATGGTTGTACACATAATTGATGCAAAACTTAAACTAAAATTCCGACTGATGCTTTTAAAGGAATCTCTAAAACTCCGACCAATAATTCTAATTACTTTCATGCGCTTTATACCTTCCTTTCGCATAATCCCCAACTAAAACGCCATGATCTATGACTAACACCCGTTTTTTCATCCGGTTAACAATATCTTTATCATGGGTAGCCATAATAATTGTCGTTTTTAAATCTTTATTAATACTTTCAATAACATTCATAATTTCTTTGCTGGTTTCGGGGTCCAAATTTCCGGTTGGTTCATCACAAATTAATAACTTAGGTTCATTAACAATGGCCCGGGCAATACAAACTCTTTGTTGTTCTCCCCCGGATAATTCGTTAGGAAAACAACGTACCTTTTCTTTTAAACCAACTCTTTCTAAAGCTTCCAAAACTTTGGGACGAATATCTTTTTCTTTCATGCCTACGCATTCTAAAGCAAAAGCGACATTTTCATAAACGGTTAGCTTAGGTAATAATTTATAATCTTGGAAAACAATGCCAATTTTTCTTCTTAATTTATAAACGCGGCCATTTCGAATTTTTTCTACATTTAAACCACCGACCACAACATGACCACTGGTTGGCTTTTCTTCTCTATATAACAACTTTATAAAAGTGGACTTACCACTGGCAGTTAAGCCAATAACAAAGACAAATTCGCCTTTTTCAATAGAAACTGACATATCGGCTAAAGCTGTCACACCATTTTTATAAATTTTATTAACATTTTTTAACTCAATAAAACTCATTGTACCTCCTAGCTTAAATTATACCATTTATCCTATTTTACATAAATGGTAAATTTGACCTTTTGACACCGCCATTTACTTCATAACAATCATCAATAATGAAAAAGGCATCCGGATCAATTTCTAAAATTCGAGATTTAAACTTATAATAATCACGGTTACTAACGGCCACCATTAACAATGAACCCCGAATATGCGAATATCCCCCTTTAGTTGGTAAAATGGTGTAGCCGCTTTCAAATTCTTCTAAAATAACCTTTTTAATTAGTTTTGAATTTCGGGTAAAAATATAAAATAATTTGCTATCCGAAATGCCATAAAGAACTTTTTCCACAAACATGGTACTAATAACTAGAATGATTAAGGAATAAATTCCCTTTTCAATGGAAAAGACCCAAATGCAACAAAAAATGATTAATAAATTAACAATCATTAAACCTTTTGATTCGGGAACTTTAAAGTATTTATTTAATAGTTGCATTAAAACATCATTACCACCAGTAGTATAGCCGCTTTTATAAATTAAGCCATTGCTAATGCCATAACAAAGAGCAGCTAAAACGGCGACAATAATCATTTCATGTAATTCAAAATAAGGTAAGAAAAATTGGGCTATCGGATAAGTTAAAGTTAACATTAAAGG
>CANQCH010000044.1 GCA_947589165.1 uncultured Bacilli bacterium | reverse complement strand
GATTTTAATAATCCTAATGATTATGAAAATGCCTATCGAAGAGATTATGGCGATATCAATAAAAACAATCAAGATGAAACTTTAATAGAAGAACTAACTAATAAAGATGGTAGTGGCTTTATGCCCATTGGCACAGATGCAAATTCTTTTTCCGGAATATTTAATGGTAATAATAAAACAATAGATAATTTATATATTAAAAAAGATAATGAATCAATCGGTTTTTTTAGGAGAATAGATAGTGCAACAATCGAAAATTTAACTTTAAAAGGAAATATTTATAAAAACAATGCTGGCGAAGCAGGGGGATTAATCGGGTTTGCCTTCAATAAAAATATTATCGAAAATTATCATAATGAAGTAAATGTATATAATGAATCAGGAAGTAATACTGCGGGCGGAATATTAGGCAGTGCTAGAGGCGGTTCAACAATTATCATAAAAAATAGTGATAATAAAGGAGAAATAAGTGGTGGAGCCGAAACCGCAGGCTTAGTAGCTTATGTCAATGGTAATATAACAATCGAAAATAGTGCCAATTATGGACATATTATTAATGAATATGGAACATTTTTGGGGGGCTTAATGGGGATAATTACAGCTGGAAATAATTATCAAACAACCATTACTAATTCTTTTAATAAAGGTAAAATAGAAGCCAATAATCAAGCTACGGGTAATACCATTTATATAGGTGGATTAGCTGGTCAAATATATAGTAAATTATTAATTAATAAGTGTTATAATTTAGGTCAATTACTTGGCGTTAAAACCACAAATAGGGCTTATATTATTGGTGGAATTATGGGCGATATAATAAGCAATCAAGCTTATATTTTAAATACATATAATAATGGTAATTTAGAAAATAACTCTACTAAGACTTATGTTTCTTCTTCAGGCTTAGTAGGAAAGGCTGAGGATAGTTCTAACATTTTTGTTATTAATTCGTATAATGCTGGCAAAGTAGGTGTAATTACTGATAGGGTCGAAACTGGGGAAAATTATGCAAATGGATTGTATTTTGGAATAAATGCTCACGCCAATCGCAAAATTTATATGAATAATGTTTATAATTTTGGTGAATTAGTCGCCATAGTTAAGAGCGGCATAGGTTATTTACCACCAGCAGCAAACTTTACTATAAATAATACTTATTATCGAACAGGAACAGGAATTACGGCTTCCAGTCAAGGTAATGTTGGTACTGGCATGGATTATACCCAAATGCAAAAACAAGATTTTGTAAATACATTGAATAGTAATCTGGCTAATATTAATTTAGGAACAGCTTTAAAAGAAATAGTTGCTGATGGTTTATTAGGTTGGAAATTAGGAAGTGACAATATTCCAACCTTTGATGAAGAAAAAATATATTATCCATTTACCAACAATTATCAAATATTTGAAGCACAAAAAGACGGAACATATAAAATAGAATTATGGGGATCTCAAGGTGATGGTGATATAACTGCCATAGGAGGAAAAGGAGGATATACATCGGGAAATATTTTTCTAAAAGCCAAGGAAAAACTTTATTTATATGTTGGTTCACAATCTGGCTATAATGGGGGCGGTAATGCTAATGTTAATTATTTAGGTTATGCTGGGGGTGGTGCCACTGATGTTAGGCTTATTAATGGTGATTGGAATAACTTTGATAGTTTAAAATCACGCATAATGGTCGCGGCTGGAGGTGGTGGAGCTCAAACATATCATAAAGTTGCTGCTGGCGGCTATGGTGGAGGTTTAACTGGTGGGCCTGGAATAATAAACGGCGTCAATGGACAAGTATCATCAGGAGCAAATCAAACGGGAGTTGGAACTGGTGCTAGTCAAAACGGCTTTACAGAATTACCTGGATTTGGCAAAGGCGGTCAGGGAAAAACAAGCGGCGGAGGCGGCGGAGGCGGCTACTATGGTGCTTATGCCGGAGCTCATGGGGATAGTACAACTGGTTCTGGCGGAGGCGGCTCAGCATTTATCTCTGGATATCCTGGATGTAATGCTATAAGTAGCTCATCAGTCGTTGATAAAATAACCCATACCGGCCAAGCAACTCATTATAGTAATAAAAAATTTTTTGGACCGGTTATGATTGCCGGAAATAGTACTATGCCAAGTCCAAGTGGAAGCACAGAAACAGGACATTCCGGCAATGGTTATGCTAAAATCAGTTTAATTAAAAATGTTATTTCCGATTTAAGTGGTAATGGTAATGATGGCCTAGATTTTACAGTAAGTAAAAGTAATGAAGGTTATACTACAAGTAATAATAGCCAAGTTGGTTATATTAATGCTGGATTAATAAATTATGATTTTGGCAATTCTTTATCCTTTGTTACGAGAGTTAAATTTAATAGGCTAGAAGGTTACCAAGAATTTATGAATAATTTTGCTGCCGCTGGTGGTGGTTTAGTTTTCGATACTTCTAAATCTAAAATATTTTTTAGTGTATTTGCTGTAGATATGCAACCAGCAGACTATTATTTTACAAGTTATAGTACAACTACAATAGAAGTAAATAAATGGTATACTGTGATAGGAACATATGATGGCACTTATTCGCGATTATATATAAATGGCCAAGAAGAAGGTAATAATACTATTACGGGTAAAATAAAACCAAGTTCTATGCCGATTATTATAGGCGGCAATTCAGATGGTACACCAAGTAATGTTATTGCGGGTAATCCTTCTTATACTACCTTAAGTGACGTTTTAATCTTTGACCGTGCTTTAACTGCGGAAGAGATAGCGAAAAATTATGTTGATATACCTAATCCGGAAAACAAAGATGAATTACTCGTTTGGTATAAATTAAGTAAATAGCTATTTACTTTTTTAACCATTTTATTATATAATTAAAGAGAATTTAGGAGGTAAAAATGGAATTAAAAGGAAGTAGAACAGAAGCCAATTTAATGGCGGCTTTTGCAGGGGAAAGCCAAGCAAGAAATAAATATACTTACTATGCTTCTCAAGCTCGGAAAGATGGTTATGAACAAATCGCCGAAATATTTGAAGAAACGGCAGCTAATGAAAAGGAACATGCTAAACTTTGGTTTAAAGAATTACATGATGGGAAAGTGCCTGATACGTTAACTAATTTAGAAGATGCGGCGAATGGGGAAAATTATGAATGGACTGATATGTATGCCGAATTTGCTAAAGTAGCCAAAGAAGAAGGTTTTACGAGAATTGCTAACCTTTTTGAAGGTGTTGCCAAAATTGAAAAAGAACATGAAGAAAGATATCGGAAATTAATTACGAATATTAATGAAAAAATGGTCTTTAGTAAAGACGGTGATGCTATTTGGATTTGCCGTAACTGTGGTCATGTCGTAATTGGTAAAGAAGCACCACTTGTTTGTCCAGTATGTGCTCATCCACAAAGCTATTTTGAATTAAAAAAAGCTAATTATTAAAAAGTTGAAAATTTTCAACTTTTTTTGTGCCATAAAAAAATCGGATAATACCGATTAACGATTTATAACAATAGCGGCGAGAATGGCTCCTAAAATAATGGTTAAGACAATAATTAAAATGATACTTGTAAAACCATTCATATCTAAATTTTGTTCATTTTTAGGTTCCATGGTCGGAAAATTAGGATTTCGTAGAGTGCGAGCTGTTCCCCGACTTTGCGAATTTTTAACGTTATCTTCTAACTTTTTCGTAAATTCATTCGTTATTTTTTGACTGCCGGGAGTATCAGTTTGGAAGGCATCGGCGATGACAACGCGGCCAATTTCAATAATCTTTTTGATTTCGGACGGAATAGTTTCTTCATTAGTAAAAATAAGATAATTTTGCCAGTACTCATCTACAAAATCAGTTAAAGATTTTTCTTCTTCACTGTTAATCATTGGTTGTTTCAAAATTTCTAACAAGCGATTAACTTTTGTTTGAAAATTGGCTATTAAATCATTATTTCCTTCCATTATCCTATACTCCTTGTATTTTAATATTACCATTTTTCTGGTGAAAAGACAATTGTTTTTCCCCACTTTTTATTGTAAGATAGTGATAGTGATTGAAATGAAGAAATTGCTTGATGAAGAATTTATTATCGCCTTATCCCAAAAGAAAAAAGAACCGACTTGGATGCGGGATTTTCGCCTTACTTCCTTTCGGGAATTTCAAAAATTAGGTCAACCTAGTTTTGGCCCCAAAATTGATTTAGATTTTAATAAGATTTTATATTATAAAGATAAAGCTAATGAGCTAACGGATGATTGGAATCAAGTGCAAGCTGATGTTCGAGATACTTTCTGTAATTTAGGCGTTATTAATGCCGAAGAAAAATATCTAGCCGGGGTTACTAATCAATATGAAAGTGAAGTTATTTATCATCGCCAAAAAACAGCTGAAAATATTATTTTTACGTCTACGGATGAAGCGTTACAAAAATATCCCGATCTTTTTCAAAAATATTTTAATCATTTAGTTAAATATAATGAAAATAAATATACGGCTTTAAATGGGGCTGTTTGGAGTGGGGGTAGTTTCATTTATATTCCCCCTTATACGAAATTAGACCGACCATTACAAAGTTACTTTCGGATTGATAGTGAAGCTTTAGGCCAATTTGAACGGACGATTATTATTGTTGATGAAGGAGCCGAATTAGAATATATCGAAGGTTGTACGGCTCGCGTAAATAACAGTTTATCCCTTCATGCCGGCGTAGTTGAAATTTATGTGGGAAAAAATGCAAAATGTCGGTATTCGACAATCCAAAATTGGTCGACGAGTGTCTATAACTTGGTTACTAAACGCGCCATCGTGGAAGAAAATGGGCGCATGGAATGGATTGACGGTAATATTGGGAGTGGCCTTACCATGAAATATCCGTGCTGCATTTTAAAAGGGGATAATGCGGTTGGTAACTCTATTAGTATTGCTTATGCTAAAGGCAAGCAACGATTAGATGCTGGGGCCAAAATGATTCATTTAGGAAAAAATACTAAAAGTAATATTTTAAGTAAATCAATTGCTTCAGAAGGGGGCCTAAGTAATTATCGAGGGACCGTTTCCATTGGCAAAGATGCCATAAATAGTCGGGCCATTGTTAAATGTGATACCATCATCTTAGATGAAAAATCCGCTAGTTATACTTATCCGAAAAACATTTTAAATAACGATTCAAGTACAATCGAACACGAAGCTGTAGTTTCCAAAGTGAGTGGCGAAAAATTATTTTATTTAATGAGCCAAGGCTTAAGTGAAGAAAAAGCCAAGGAGTTACTGATCCTAGGCTTTATCGCTGATTTCAAAAAAAGTCTCCCGATGGAATATGCTGTCGAATTAAATCGCTTACTTAAAGAATAACGGTAGTTTTTAAAAAAAATTACCTTTTTACTTGCAAAAATACCCAAAAATGAACGTAAAAGGCTGCAGTTTTTAAAAAACTGCAGTTTGCTATTTTGGCGATAATTTGGTAATTTGCAAGAGAAAGGAGGCGTGGTAAATTTGAACCAAGTGGTTTTGGTTGGTCGCTTAGTAGAAAATCCGACGGTAACAGAAACGGAAAATGGCAAAAAATATACCTTTATTAATTTAGCGGTACCCAGAAGTTTTAAAAGTGCGGATGGGACTTATGAAACCGATTTTATCCGTTGTGTTTTATGGAATGGAATTGCTACTAATACTTCCGAATATTGTCAAATGGGGGACGTGGTTGGTATCAAAGGTCGTTTACAGAATCGCAAGTATGAAGATGCAGATAAAAATCAAAAATATATTACGGAAGTTATCGCGGAAAGAGTAACTTTTCTATCTTCTAATAAAAAAGATGAAGAGAAAAAAGCTACTTCATAAGTTTACTTAAGGTAAACTACGCGCAATATTTTAAAATACTTGGCTATACTAATTTTGAAAAGAGGTAAGCATGTTACTGGGAAGTAGATTAAAAGAAGCGCGAAAGAAAGCAGGATTAACGCAAAGCGAACTAGGAAATTTAATTGGCGTTGGTAAGTCTGCAATTTGTAGCTACGAAAAAGAAACTCGTAATCCCACGATTGATACGATTTTTGAACTCATATATGCTTTAGGAGTTTCTGCCGATTATTTATTAGGCACCGATAATATAATTAAAACCGATGTAGTCGATAAACAACGTTATCGCACCATGACGAAAGAAGAAGTAATGTTTATCGAAATCTTACGGAAAGATAAAATCGTTTATGAAATGCTTTTTCAAGATCCAAAACGAGGTTCCGAATTAATAAAACAAAAATTAGGCTAACAATATTCAAATAAAAGAATTTTGTTAGCTTTTTCTTTGACTAATTTTTGGACTTTGTCTAATTTTTCAGGATGATGCCGGAAAAAATCTTCTTTATCCATATTAATAAAGGATGAGCATTGAAGAATTTGTAAAATTAAATATTCATCATCGGGTAAAGTTGCAATTTTATTTTCCTTAATTCGCTGCCGGACAAAATTTAAAATCTCTTGTTCTTTTGGAAACAAAGCTTTTTTACTTTCTAAATAATAATAACTATCGATGTATAACATTTGAATTAAAATAGGTAAATAGGTAAAAAATTCTTGAGCACTATTAAAACTTTCTTTCGTAACGCCAAAGAAATCTTTGTGATGCCGGAAAAAATCTAAAATAATGGTATCTTTTAAATCGGGACAAGTATAATCACAATATTCAAAAAGGGAAAAGGCAACCATTTTAAGTTTGGTAGTGATTAAATCACCTTCTAGCGTGAAGGGTTGATGCCAAGTATTAAGCCAAGGTAGGTGAGCAACTAAATCATGATTTTCTTTAATTAATTCTAAAGTATGCGGATGCGCCAGCGTTTGATAATATTTATAAATTAAATAATATTCTAAATTATCATTATGCCGAATCGTCTTTAATAAACTACTTAAAGAGTTTTCCACTAATTCCGTAAAGTCCCAATCTTCCAGACAATCATCTAAACCACATTTGGCTTCAATATAATTGTATAAAACTATGTGAAGCAAATTCCGCATTTTAAAAAAAGAAATATCACTATTTAAACCGATAATGGTGACAATATTTTCGAGCGCTAAAAGACCATCCGGATCTTGTTTTAATTTTTCCTTATCCGGATAAGTGGCTAACGTCACATCATAAAATTTTTGCTTTAATTCTTCATCAATTTTGGCATCCAATAATAAATCCATAACTCACCTAAATATAATCTCTATCATAAGCTAAAAATGAAAAATTAGCAAGAAAGAATTAATAACTTCATATACTTTTGATAGGTGATTAAGATTTGAAATTCTTTAAATATTTGGGCCTTTGTACCTTAATGGTCTTTAGTTTTTATTATACGGATAAAATTGCATCTTTTGTTTTAGAAAAAAATAAATTATATCAAGAAATAGATGCTGTTAAAGATAATTATGAAGTTAAAAGTACGGCGGCCATTATTAATGGGGATTATATTATTCCCGGGATAAGTGGAAAGGCTGTCGATGTTAAAGAAAGTTATTATAATATGAAAAGTCTAAAGACTTTTAATGAATATTACTTAGTTTACGAAGATATCTTACCGGATGTTTCCCTAGAACAATACAAAGATAAAATTATTGCCAAAGGTAATAGTAGTAAACAAAGTATAAGTTTTATTTTAGAAGATGATACCAAAATTAAAAATTTTTTTATTCAAAATAATTATCAAGGAAATTTATTAGTCACCATGGATAATTATGAAAATAATGCGGGTTTAGAATTAATTAATAATGATCCCCAAAATTATGAATATTTAGATAGTTTATTAACCAATAATAATTTAAACCGCCATTTATGTGTCATTAGTAGTTCTCTCGAAAGTATTTGTCGGGAAAAACAAAAATATTTAATCGAACCGATAGTTTTAGATAATGCTTCCTTTTTAAAGGTTAAAAAAGAATTAACAAGTGGGAATATTTATTTAATCAAAAAAGGAATGAATTTAGAAAACTTAAAATTATTAATTAAAGATATTCAATTTAAAGATTTAAAAATCGTTTATTTAAGTGAATTAATTACGGAAAATTAACGATAAAATCGGCTTTTTTCTTGACTTTAAATGAAATTTATATTATTATCTAGGGGTTGGAAAAAAGGTGAAGTGGTATGGATAAAATTATTAATATCGCCGTTGTTGCACATGTTGATGCTGGGAAATCGACTTTAGTTGATGGTTTACTTCGGCAAAGTGGTGTCTTTCGGGCTAATGAAGAATTAATTGATTGTGTCATGGATAGTGGTGATATCGAAAAAGAAAGAGGTATCACCATTACTGCGAAAAACTGTGCGATTAAATATAAAGATTATAAAATTAATATTGTTGATACGCCGGGACATGCGGATTTTTCTAGCGAAATTGAACGAATTATTAAAACCGTTGATACCGTTATTTTACTAGTGGATTCGGCAGAAGGACCAATGCCTCAAACGCGTTTTGTTTTAAAAGAAGCTTTAAGTAATAATTTAAAACCAATTCTTTTTATTAATAAAATTGATAAAAAAGATGAAAGAGCTATCGAAGTTGTCGATATGACTTTTAATTTATTCATGGAATTAGGGGCGACCGATGAACAATTAGATTTTCC
>CANQCH010000043.1 GCA_947589165.1 uncultured Bacilli bacterium | reverse complement strand
TTAAAAGCTTGTCAATATGTCTCGCGGGAAAATCATAAATTAAAAGGTTTTTTACGATTTCAAGAATTAGAAAATCATTTACTTTATGCGGAAATGGCCCCGGAAAATAATATATTACCTTTATTAGTTAAGCATTTTCAGCAAAGACTAGCGCAGGAAAATTGGGTAATTGTCGATACGAAAAGAAAGATTATGGCTCTTTATAATCAGAAGAAAGTTATGATAATAGCAGCACCTAAAATAAACTTGCCTAAACTTTCCGCCAAGGAAGCTAGTATTGAAGTGTTATGGCAAACATTTTATCAGACGATTGCCATTACCGAAAGGCGTAATGAGCGTTGTCGGCAAAATTTTATGCCGAAAAAATATTGGCCCTATATTATAGAAATGAAGGAGGAATATGAAACAAGTAGTACAAAATGAAAAATTACAAACTAAAATATTGGAAGCAATCGATTTATTATGTGATCCGGTAAAAACGACCTTAGGCCCAAAGGGATGTAATGTGATTATTGATCATTCCGCTTTTAGTCCGTTTATTACCAATGATGGAGTAACGATAGCAAGTCAAATAGCTAGCGAAGATGCCACCGTTAATACCATTTTAGAATTAGCAAAAGAAGCGGCAATTAAAACGAATGAAAAAGTAGGCGATGGAACGACAACCACTTTAGTTTTATTACAAAGTATAATTCATCAAGGTTTTAATTTTGTAAATTCTGGTCTCCATCCGATGATTTTAAAAAAAGAATTAACGGAAAGCTTACCCGAAGTTGTAAACTTATTAAAAACTAAAGCCTGGCTACCTAGTAGGAAGCAATTAGCATATATTGCTAGTATTTCAGCCAATTCAAATACGATTGGGGCCAATATTATGAAGGCTTTTAAGCAAGCTAAAACCATCGCTGCTATTACTTTAAAGGAAAGTGAAAACTTACAAGATGAAATCGTTTTTTATCAAGGTTATATGTTGGAGACTTTAATTGCTTCCCCATACTTTTGGCTTCAGGATCAAGAAAAACATTATAATAATGCCAATGTTTTGTTAATTAATGATACTTTAACGGATTTTAATGCTTTAGGTGATATTTTAAATTATCTGGTTGATACGGAAGGAAGTTTAATTGTTATCGCTAATGATTATGCGGATGAGGTTATTAATACTTGGCTTAGTTTAGTTCAAACTGAACAATTGCCCATAGTTTTTTTAAAAATACCTGGTTATGCGCAAGAAAAATATGCTTATTTTGAAGATTTAGCTTTAATCTCGGGAGCTAAAATTACTAATGATGGCACTTTTTTAAGTATAGATAACCTAGGACATGTAAATGGTTTAACTTTAGATCATGAAAAAGCCACTTTTAGTTTTAAACCAAATATGACAATTAAAAAGACTATCACTAAACTAAAGAAGCAAAATGATGCTTTAAGTGCCCGGCGAAGAGCTATGTTAGATACGGGGTTAGTTGATATTTTGGTTGGGGCCCCAACGGCAACAGAACGACGAGAAAGAAAAATGCGTTATGAAGATGCTTTAAATGCTATTGAAGCCGCTCTTCACGGTGTAATTTTAGGTAGTGGGGTAACTTTACTTGCCATTAAGGAATTATTACCAGCGAAGAATTATGGCCAAAAAATAATACAAAATGCTTTAGCTAGTCCTCTAAAGCAAATTTTAACTAATGCGGGGATAGATGAGGACCAAATTTTACCCGTCCTTAAAGACAGTAATTATACAAAAATCTATAATTTAAAAACTGATAGTTGGGAAGAAAAAAAGACAAGTCAAGTACTTGACCCCGTAGTTGTCGTCATTAATGCCCTAACTAACGCGGTATCCATTGCGAGCATGCTTTTAACGACGACCAGTTTAATAATTAATGAAAATAAACCTGAAATTCAGCCTTCTAGTTATACGGAATTATAGTATAATTTATACCCTCATAAGCCATAATAAAAATGAGGGATAAAATGAAAAAAGAAACGATTAATACTTTAGATGAAATTAATAAAGGAACTTGTATGGGCATGGATGCCGTCCATTTTACCTTGGAAAAAGTAAAAAATGCGAAATTAAAAGCGGTTTTACATAAAATGTACGCGGATTATGAAGCCATCGAAGAAGAAATAACTAAAATATATCCTAAGTATAATGAAAGTGAACCTCATGAAACGAGTTTGATGAATAAAGCTATGACTTGGTATGGGATTGAAATGAAAACCATGCTGGATGATAGTAATTCCAATATCGCGGAATTATTACTTAAAGGGGTTAATATGGGCGTAATTGAAGGTCGGAAAATATTAAATCATAAAAAAATTGCCGTTGATGTAAAAAAAATAGTTGAAAAATACGTTAATATGCAAGAAAAAGCCGTGGAAGAATTAAAAAAATATTTATAGCTATTAGTTTTAAAGCTAATAGCTTTTTTTAAACCTTAAAGGCCAAAATTACATATCTTATATTAGAGATGAAGAAAATGAAAAATAATTATAATCGTGCTTTAGCTAAAGTTCAAAAAGCTAAGCAAGAAGGATCAATAAATAATTATTGCTGTTATTCCGTGATCGATCCTAGCAAGTTGATCGTGGGTCCACGTGGTCCCCAAGGAGAAATGGGCCCGACCGGTCCCCAAGGAATCCCGGGAGAACAAGGTGTGCAAGGTCTACCGGGTTTAATGGGACCAACGGGACCCCAAGGGGTGCAAGGCATGCAAGGTATTCCGGGTGAGATGGGTCCCCAAGGTTTACCGGGCGCAACGGGTCCCACGGGACCAGCGGGCACGAGTGTCACGATTATGGGCTCTTATCCAACGCTAGATGATTTATTACAAGAACATCCAACGGGTAATTTAGGTGATAGTTATCTAGTAAATGGGGATTTATATGTTTGGGCCAATAATGGAAAACAATGGGTTAATGTTGGCAACATTAAAGGCCCTAAAGGTGATCAAGGACCTATTGGTCCCCGAGGTTTAGAAGGCCCCATCGGTCCCGAAGGAAAACAAGGCCCCCAAGGCCTACAAGGTATTCCGGGCGAAATGGGTCCCCAAGGACTTCCCGGTGAACAAGGAGAACAAGGTCTTCAAGGCCCCCAAGGACCGCAAGGATTAATGGGCCCACAAGGTGATGTTGGTCCGACCGGGCCAATGGGTCCTGCTGGTGCCGCTTTACTTAGTGCTTATGGGGGTAAATACAATAACTTAACAACTATGATTGATATGCAAGAAGCAGGCACTTGGATTCAAGTTCCTTTAGTGGAAGAAATGTTTAACATTAATGTTTCGAACGATAACGAAAATACAATTACCTTAGAACAAGATGGGGTATATGAAATTAACTATGGCATTAATGTGATGATGAGTCAACCGACAATTTTGACGTTAATGATCCGAGAAAATGAAGTGATGATTCCTTCTTCCATGCTAGTTAAACACGTTCCAAGTAATACCACCGTTAGTTTTAATGGCAGTATTATTGTCGCTTTAAATGCCGGGGATAAATTAGATATGGAAGTATCGGCTACGGATAATAATGTAAATATTACTTTTGATACGGGAGTAACCGCGGTCATAAGTGTGAAAAAAATTGATGAAAAAGAATAAAATTCGCGGATAACAGCTTAAATTTTAATTGGCATTTAAAAATATTTATGATATAATACTTACGACTTCAAGAAAGTGGGCATAAAATCCCACTTTTATTATTAATGTGAGGTGAATATGGATAAAATTTTAGCAAATTTAAAAACTAAATTGCAAAAGGCATTGCAAGAGGCGGAAATTATTGTTGATGATGTGAGTTTTCGTACGGAAGGTAAGTATCAATTTTTGACGGTAACTTTGGATAAAGTTGGAGGCATTGATTTAGATACAATCGTGGAAGCCACCAAGACGGTAAATGAAATTGTGGACGTGGCGAATATCCCGGTGGAAAATTATATCTTAGATGTAGTAAGTAAGGAAAGAGGTTAAATTATGGATAATAAAGAATTTATAAAAGCATTAAACACAATTGTGGAAGAAAAAAATATTAGTGAAGACATTATTTATGAAGCGTTAGAATTAGCTTTAGCTACGGCTTATAAAAAGAATTTTAATTCGAAAACTAATGTCAAAGTCGTTATTGACCGCGAAAGTGGCGATATTAAAGTTTATTCTTATTTAGTGGTAGTCGATCAATATGATGATGGTAGTGAAGAAACTGATGCCGAAGGCAATGTTGTTAAAATTGAACCAGCGATTAATCGCGATGCCCAAATTTTGCTTGCAGATGCCTTAAAACTTGATCCGAAAGCTAAAGTTGGTGATACGATTGAAAAAGAAGTAACACCAAAAGACTTTGGTCGGGTAGCTGCAGGTACGGCGAAACAAGTCGTGATGCAAAAAATTCGCGAAGCCGAAAAAAATAGTATTATTTCTGAATTTGCTGATAAAGAAAACGAATTAATGTTAGGTATGGTAGCGATGGAAGATCAACGAAACTACTATATTGATCTTGGTCGGACGCGGGGTATTTTACCGAAAAGTGAAATTATTCCTGATGAAAAAATTGTCATGGGTTCAAATATTAAAGTTTATATTACCAAAATTGAAAGTAATACCAAAGGACCAGTTATTCTTTTATCCCGGAAAAATTATGGTTTTGTAAAAAGATTATTTGAACATGAAATTCCCGAATTAGCAAATGGAACAATTATTTTACAACAAGTAGTAAGAGAAGCAGGGGTGCGGAGTAAAGTCGCCGTTTATTCAACCAATCCTAATATTGATCCAATCGGAGCTTGTATTGGTGAACGGGGTTCGCGAATTGCAAGCATTTTAAAAGAATTAGGAAATGAACGGATTGATTTAGTTTTATATAGTGAAGATCCGGCCGAATATATTAAAAATGCTATGAGTCCGGCAAAAGATGTAATTGTAAGTATTACCGATGAAGAAAAAAGAGAAGCTTTAGTAATTGTTCCCGAAGCTAATTTAAGTTTAGCTATTGGGAAAAAGGGTAGCAATATTAAACTTGCTTCTAAATTAACGAAATATCATTTAGAAATTAAAACCATGGAAGAAATAAACGCAGCCGGAAATAAATAATAGGAGGCCAATATGAAGGTAAAAAAACAACCAATGCGCAGTTGCGTCGTAACGCATGAAAAGTTTGTTAAACGCGATTTATTACGAGTTGTTCGTACCCCTGAAGGAAACATTATCGTGGATGATGAAAAAGGGAAAACTTCTGGCCGCGGTGCTTATTTAAAAAAAGACTTGGCTGTCATAAACCAAGCCCAAACTAATAAAATATTAGATAGAATTTTAGAAGTACCAGTTCCGGATACCATTTATGAAGAATTAAAAAAACGAATTTAAAAAAGAAAGGGTGAAGAAAAATGACTGTTAAAGATTATGCTTTAGATGTTAATATGTCAGTCGCCGAAATTTTAAAAAAATGTAGTGATTTAAATATCAATGTTAAAAATGCTACTGACGAACTTTCTGATGATGATATTATTATGCTTGATAATACGATTAATTTAATTAGTAGTGATACGGAAATTACGTATGATGAAGCCGATACAATGGATGAAGCTGTCGACGAAATAATGACTAGTAATAGTATCAATAAAGAAATGCGGACCAGTGTTAAAAAAGAAAAATTAAAGAAAAAAGATACTTTAAATCAAAACAATGTAGAATATGATAATTTAAAAAAGCAAATGTATAAGCATAAAAATAAATTAATGAAAAATGATGCAAATGAAAATATTGTCTTATACAAAGAAGGAATGACGGTTAATGATTTAGCTAATGCTCTAAATGTGAAAGCGGTTGATATTGTCGGCAAATTAATGAATTTAGGTACGATGTTAAATATTAACCAAGCCATTGATTTTGAAACCGCGGAAATTATCACTGTTGATTATGGACAAACATTAAAAAAAGAAGAAACGCAAGATGTAGCCAATTTTGAAGAATTTGAAATTATTGATAAACCCGAAGACTTAGTTTCCCGGCCCCCAATTGTGACGATTATGGGGCATGTCGATCATGGGAAAACAACCCTTTTAGATTATATTCGTCATAGTCATGTGGTGGATAAAGAATTTGGGGGCATAACCCAACATATTGGGGCTTATCAAATTGATTATGAAGGTCATAAAATAACCTTTATTGATACGCCAGGACATGCGGCTTTCACGGAAATGCGGGCCCGTGGTGCTAGTGTAACGGATATTGTTATTATTATTGTCGCGGCCGATGATGGCGTTAAACCGCAAACTAAAGAAGCTATTGATCATGCTTTAAGTGCGAAAGTGCCAATTATTGTGGCCGTGAATAAAATTGATAAACCGGATGCCAATGTGGATAAAGTCTTAACTGAAATGGCGGAAGCCGGCATTACCCCAGAAGCTTGGGGTGGTGAATATCCATTTATTAATATTTCTGCTCATACCGGCGAAGGCATCCCGCTTCTTTTAGAAACAATTTTAACAGTTGCCGAAATGCATGAATTAAAAGCCAATCCTAATCGTTATGCAACGGGTGCCGTTATTGAATCGCGTTTAGATAAAAACGTTGGGGGCGTAGCCTCATTCTTAATTCAAAATGGGACTTTAAGAATTGGCGATCCTATTGTCGTTGGTTCATCTTATGCCAAAATTAGAACGATGAAAAATGACTTAGGAGAAGCTATTGCGCTAGCGGGCCCTTCAACCCCAGTCGAAATTACAGGTTTAACGGAAAACCCTAGTGCTGGTGATAAATTTATGGCTTTTGAAACCGAAACCGAAGCGAAAACTATCGCGGAAAAACGGAAAGAATTATTAAAAACCAATGCCAATAAAAAACAAAATTTAAGTTTAGATGATTTATTTGCTTCCATTGAAAGTGGGAATAAAGAAATTAATGTTGTCTTAAAATGTGATGTTCGCGGTAGCGAAGAAGCCGTAAAAAATTCTTTGGAAAAAATCCAAGTTAAAGATGCTAAAGTTAAAGTTATTAGAAGTGGCATCGGTGCGATTACCGAAAGTGATGTTATTTTAGCCAATGCTTCTAATGCCATTGTGATAGGCTTTAATGTTGTTCCTTCGCATATTGCTAAAGAAATGGCGAAAGAATATAATGTCGATATTCGGTTATATACCATTATTTATAAATTAGTGGAAGATATGGAAAACGCGATTAATGGCTTACTTGATCCCGAATATGAAGAAAAAGTAATTGGCACGGTGGAAATTCGCAAAATATTTAAATTTTCGAAAATTGGCAATATTGCTGGTTGTTATGTTGCCGATGGTTTAGTTAAAAATAATGCTAGTGTTCGAGTTATTCGCGATGGTATTGTCATTGCTAGTGATGATAAAATTGCGACTTTACAACGGGAAAAAGATGCCGTTAAAGAAGTTAAAAAAGGCTTTGAATGTGGTATTACGTTAGCTAACTTTAATGATATTAAAGAAGGCGATACTTTAGAAATTTATGAAATGGTGGAAGTAAAATGAGTAGTTATAAAATTCCCCGGTTAGCCTCTGAAATATCCCGCGCTATTAGTGATATTTTAGCCACGGAAGCTCGTGATGATTTACTTAAAACCATTACGATTACCGGTTGCGATTTAGCTAAAGATTTAAGCTATGCTAAAATTTATTTTACGGCGTTAAGTGATTTACCTATAAGCGAATTAGAAAAAGAAGTTAATGAAGCTAGTCGTTTTATTCGCGGCCAATTAAGTGAAAGAGTCGAAATGCGACATACGCCGGAATTAAAATTTATTTTTGATACATCAATTGCTTATGGGGAAAAAATAGAAAAAATAATTGAAGATTTAAAATGAATGGTTTAATTGTAATAAATAAAGATGCTAATATGACGAGTAGAGATGTAGTAAATAAACTTACATCTCTTTTCGCAACTAGAAAAATTGGCCATACGGGAACTTTAGATCCTTTAGCTACCGGCGTTTTAGTTTGTCTTATTGGTAAATATACAAAGTTAGCCAATTTAATTACGGCTTATGATAAAGAGTATATTGCCGAAATAAAGCTGGGCATTAAAACTGATACTGGTGATATTACCGGTCAAGTTTTAGCTGAAGCACCATTTAATTTAACGGTGGAAGAAATAAAAAAAGTTTTTCAAAAATATCTTGGTACTTATAATCAAGAAGTACCCAAGTATTCCGCGGTGAAAATAAAGGGGAAAAAATTATACGAATATGCTCGGGAACATCAAGAAATAACTTTACCTAGTCGCTTAGTAACAATTTATGATTTAGAATTATTAGATTTTCATGATGATATAATTAAATTTAAAACTAAAGTTTCGAAAGGTACATATATTAGGTCTTTAATAAATGATTTGTGTGTCTCTTTAAATACAATTGGCACCATGCAAAGTTTAGAAAGAACAAGGCAAGGCAATTTTACTTTAAAGGATAGTATCACTTTAGACCAAATAAAAGAAGGTAATTATAAATTATTAAATGTTAAAGAATTTTTAGATTATCCCATCATAAATGTTGATGCCCAATTATTTAAAAAAATTAGTAATGGTGCTGTCGTTCCTAATAATTGGTCTATTGCCGACAAAGTTATTTTTAGTTACCAAAATAATGATATTGCCATTTATGAAACAAAAGATAAGGAATTACATTCATATCTGCAATTTTAATTAAAAAGTCAATTGACTTTTTTTTTTTTTTTT
>CANQCH010000042.1 GCA_947589165.1 uncultured Bacilli bacterium | reverse complement strand
GGTAAATACTTAAATAAGGAAAAAAGTAAAAGTCAATTTATCGTCATCACCCATAAAAAAAGAATGATGGAATATGCCGATACGTTATATGGTATGACAATGCAAGAATCCGGGGTTTCTAAAATTGTTAGTACCAAACTCGAAAATTAACGAAAAAAAAATAAAGTCACTTTCGACTTTATTTTTTTATAATTCCCGCATATTTTCCATATCTTTAAAAGGATTTTTCGGATCAATTAGATCGACGAATAAAATGCCATTTAAATGATCAATTTCATGTTGAAAGGCGACGGCTAGATCTTCCCGGGCCCGCATTGTTTTTTTATTCCCGGCAAAATCATAATATTCAATATTGATCCGCGCATGGCGGGGGACAATTCCTTCTACTTCCCGATTAACGCTTAGGCAACCTTCGCCTTCCCCAACATAAACCATTTCTTCACTTTGGCTAATGATTTTCGGATTAATAATAATATGTTCTTCAAAAGTATGATCTTCATTTTCGTTAGCAATAACAAAGATTCGCTTCGGAATGCCTAGTTGGATAAAGGCAAGTCCCATGCCAGCGCGTAAATTATATTTTTCGGCAATTTTTTCGTCTTGACTCATTTCTAAATATTTAATCATATCGTAGCATAAAGCTTGCGTTTTTTCATCAACGGGAAAAGATACTTCCTTACTTTTAGTATGAAGTATTTTATGCTTTTCATCTAAGATTTTTAAAGCTGGTAATTTCATTTCTTTTCACCGACCTAAATTCTACCATAAAATCGGAAAAAATGCAAAAAGAAAGGGGAAAAGTGCTTCCCCCCCATCTTTATCTATTTGCTAGTTATTGAAGTTGTTGTTATTATTCCAGCCCCAGCCAGCACCTAAAATGATTACTAATAAAATGAATAAAACAATCCATAAGGCTGCGCCTGCACCATAGCCAGAAGTGTATCCGGCATAGCCGCCACCACAAGGAGTTGCTTGATAGCCACCATAGCCACCGCCATAGTAACCATTATTTCCATAATAATACATAATATTATACCTCCTTCATGTATCTATTATAATTTACTCGAAATAGTCAACTTTTGACATTAAAAATACCTAATTTTTGAAAAAAGTTTAGTTTTTAAAAGACTTTATGTTACAATGAAGCTAAGGAGACTAGAATTATGAGGATGCGCGATATATTATCTAAAATAGATTTTCCTTTATTAATTTTAACGATTCTTTATTGTATTTTGGGCTTAATTATGATTTATTCCGCATCTAGTGTTTCGGCGGTGATTTTATTTGATGTTACGCCGTATCATTTTTTTATTCGCCAAGCGTTATTTTTAATTGCCGCTTATCTTTTTTGCTTTACCTTTGTTATCTTTTTTCCTACCCATAAATATGAAAAATTAGTTTGGCCGGCAATCGTTCTTATTTTAGTTATTTTACCTTTATTATTTGTCAAGGGCAAAATGACCAATAGTGCGACTAGTTGGTTTGAAATTGGTCCCTTTAAAATGCAACCTAGTGAATTTGCGAAAAGTATCTTAATTGTTTTTTCGGCTTGTTTTTACTACCGTTTACAAAAAAAGAATGTCAAAAATATTTATGCCTATTTTATTCCTTTAGGTGTGGGGGCTATTGTGGCCGGTTTAGTTTTAATGCAACCGGATTTAGGTAGTGCCTGTATTATCGCAGGAATTGTTTTTCTAACTTTTATTAGTGTTCCGAATGTCCAGTCAAATCTAATGAAAGTTATTAAAATCATGGCTATCGGCATAATCATCGGCGTAATTGCCCTTTTATATAGTGGACACAGTATTATGAATAGTATGCAATTATCCCGCCTAAAATTTCAAAAACCATGTACAAGATATACCGAGGCCACTGGTTATCAAGTTTGTAATGGTTTCATTGCGATTAATAATGGGGGTATTTTTGGGGTAGGGTTAGGTAATTCCACCCAAAAATACATGTACTTACCGGAAAGCCATACTGACTTTATTTTTCCTATTGTGGTTGAAGAATTAGGTTTAGTAGTGGGTATTTTAATTATTATTGGTTATGCCTATATGTTATTTAGAATCTTAAAGATTGCTAAACAAAGTGAAAATTTACGCTGCAGTATTTTAGCTTATGGCACATTCTGGTATTTAACTTTACATATTTTAGTTAATTTATTAGGTATTTTAGCTTTAATTCCATTAACCGGTGTACCATTGCCCCTTTTAAGTTATGGTGGTAGCTTTACAGTTAATGCCATCATGATGTTATTTATAGTTCAAAGAGTTAATATCGAAAATAAAATTAATAAAACTCATCGCGAAATTAAGGCATTATAATAGTAAACTAAATGTCAATTCAATCCGCAAGGATTGAGTTTTTTTTTTTTTTTTGATAAAATGGGAAAAAATAGAGGCGTCAAGTTAAAATAATAACCATTGAATGAAACGCCTAAATAGATGTATAATAGTTTTAACTAAAGTATCCATAATAACAGAAGGAGTTGAATTGTTAATGGAAAACCAAAATCCAAAAGAAAATAAAAGAAAAGCCATCGCCTTACTAGTTGTAGCTCTTATAGCAGTAGTTGCCATGATTGCCGGAGCCACCTATGCTTACTTCCAAGCGCAACAAGGAAAGGGTCAAAGTAGTGATGTAAATGTTACAACTGGTACCACGGATAATTTAAATTTTAACATCACCGATTTAGATGTCACTAGAACTGATATAGTCGATGAAAATAATGATGAGGTACCAATAACGATAAATGCTAGTATGGAAAACTTTACTGATAATGATACTAGCTTAGGTGATGGCGTAACAGCCACAGCCACTTTAATAGCCAATGATGCGACCAATGAAGCCCATGATTCGTATAATGTTTATTTAAATATAACGAAAAATGAATTACAATATTCTAGTTATAAAAGAAAAGAACCATTAGAACCAGATACTGATAATAAAAATACTTTAGTATTTAAAACTCCAGAAGAAAAAAATACAGTCGAATTAAGTGAATATAGTCCAATACCCGAATTATATTTAACGATTAAGAAAAATGGCACGGAAATAACTTCAGGAGTAACAATCAGCGGAAAAGAATTAACTCATGTAACAGAAATATTAGTTGATCCTAATAATGAGGTAGACCCAACAAGTAAAACTTTAGGTGGATTTGATATAACAGAAACCAAAGGATTAATCCAAATAAGAATTGACGAAGCAATAAACGTTGAAGGTGGAGATGAACAAAATCATACGACAACAGATACCTGGGAAATAATAGTAACCTTCATGAATTTAGAAACCGATCAAAATTTAAATACTGGTAAAAAATTAGAAGGAAAAGTAATAATTCAAAAAGAAGAATATGTACCAACTTTAGCGGAATTATGTACAGGCGAAAAAGCATCAGAATGTTTTACCAAAAATTATAAAAATGATAAAGCAATAGTTTATCATAATACAACTGATGCTACTGAAAAGAAAATACCAAATGCAGCTAAGGTGGCTAATGATGATTCATATCGATATGTAGGAGCCAATCCCAATAACTATGTGTGCTTTGGTAGTGAATGTTCAAATGAAGGAGAGAATCCAAATTATAAAAATTTATATCGGATAATAGGCTTCTTCAAAAATGAAGATGATACAAGCGATGATTATGGAAACTATGAAATGAAAATAATCAAAGCCGATGCGGCAACAAAAGAAGACCTAGGAGAAGGAACATCCCCAGATAGTGCTTATTATGGCAACTATGACTATGGTAAAACAGATTATAAAGGAAAACTAACAACATTTGCTAGTTATTACTGGAACGATACAGCCGGAATAACCATAAGTGATCCTAATGTCAATATGTGGGCAGCAAGTAATTTAAATACTAAAAATTTAAATGGAACATATTATAATGGAATAGATGAAACATATAAAAGCATGGTAGTAGAACATAAATGGGAAGTTGGAGCAGCATGGAATACAGGAGATGCCAAATCAGTATACGATTATGAACTAGGAGATAATAAATTAACAGATTCAAGTAATAATTGCTATGACCAAGGAAATACAACAAATAAAAGATTATGTAATGGCGCTAATGATTTAACATATACAGATCAAGTCGGCCTAATGTATATAAGTGATTATATGTATGGAACATTACCAGAATACTGGAGTGAAACCGCAGTAAATTATAATAAAGACGATGTAAAAAATAATGACTGGTTATATTTAGGGATATCCGAATGGACTATTTCTCGGTATTCGAGCGATGGCACTTACGCGCGGGATGTGAGCAACGCGGGCTATGCGAGCGGCAGCACTAGCGTCTATAACTACTGCGGCGTCCGGCCTGTCCTATATCTCTCATCCAACGTGAAAATAATTGGGGGCTCTGGGACGGAAAGTGACCCATTCATATTAGGAATGTAAAAGTCAAAAAGTCAATTGACTTTTTTGATGATATAAAATAGAGATATCAAGGTAAAATATTAATCATTGTCTAATTTGCATAATTTTAAATTCTGGGGATGGAACAAAAAATAATCCTTTCCGTATTGGTTAAAGATGTACGATGGTACATCTTTTATTTTAAAAGAAAATATTATATACTATTAGTGTGATGAAAATGAATAAAAATATTAAAGTTGTATATATGGGAACTCCGGATTTTGCTTTGCCTGTTTTAGATATGCTCATTAAGGAAACAACTGTTGTTTTGGTCGTTACCCAACCGGATAAAGAAACGGGGCGGAAAAAAGAATTAACTATGAGTCCTGTGAAAAAATTAGCTTTAGAAAATAATATTCCCGTTTTTCAACCCCATAAAATTAGAGAAGATTTTGAAATTATTCGTCAAGCTAAGCCGGATTTAATTGTAACTTGTGCTTATGGCCAAATATTACCACAAGCCTTATTAGATATTCCTCCTTTAGGGGCAATTAATGTTCATGCTTCATTATTACCTAAATACCGGGGAAGTGCCCCAATTCAACATGTTTTATTAAATGGTGAAAAAGAAACAGGCATCACTTTAATGTATATGGATGCGGGTATGGATACGGGCGATATTATAAGCCAAGCTAAATATTCAATTAAACCGGATGATACTTGTGGTACTTTACATGATATTTTAGCTAATATGGGTCGTGATCTTTTACAACAAGAATTAGAATCTATTATTACGAAAACTTGTCATCGGGAAAAACAAGATAATGCGTTAGCAACAATGGCACCCCCTATAAAAAGGGAAAATGAATTAATTGATTTAAATATGCCAGGGGAAAAAATTATAAATAAAATTAGAGCTTTTAATCCCTGGCCCCTAGCGGACTTAAAGATTGCTAATTATGAATTTAAGGTTTTAGAAGCTACCTTTAGCCCTTTAGAAAAAAGTGAAGTTGGTAAAGTCGAAATTACAAAAAATGATTTTAAAATTATGGTCAAAGATGGAGTTATTTTACTAAAAAAAATAAAACCAATTGGCAAAAAGGTCATGGATATTAAAAGCTATTTAAATGGATTGAGGTAAAAATGAATAAAGAATTTTGGCATTCGCAAAGAGGAAAATCATTAATTAAATTAATCGTTTGGTTTCTTTTTATTATTGTTTTATATGTCGTTTTAACTTTTGGCATGGATTCGCCTAAGCAAAATAATAATAATAATAATAATAATAATAATAATAAAGTAACGGATAAGGAAAATACGGAAAATACTTTGTTATGGGATTTAAGTAATCGGGAATACGACTATGAATATTTGATTACAATTAATGGCGAAGAATACAGCTTTAAAGGTAGTAAATTAAAAGATGAGGAAACTGGGATTAAAACGCTTCCAAATGGAGAAACTATTAATTACATTAAAAAGGGTAATCAAATTACCAATACCGAAAATGAAATTATTCCTAATTTATACGATAATCTGGCGAGTGAATTTTTAAATTATAATATTTTAATGGCCATTATCACGGAAGCTAATTGTTCTAGTGCTATGTGTAATTTTTCTTATAATGAATACCAAATTAATGTTGCCGTTATAAGTGATAAAGAATTACAAATAAATATTGCTAGTGCTACAGCATCATATGAATTAAAATATTTAGTAAAGTAAGGTAATTATGAAAAATTTAATGGATTATACAATGCCCATGTTAGAAGATTATTTAGTCACCTTGGGGGAAAAGAAGTTTAAGGGTACGCAAATATACGAATGGTTATATCAAAAAAGGGAATATAATTTCGCTAATTTTTCGAATGTGGGGAAAAATGTTTTAGCCCATTTACAAAATGATTTTAGTCTAGATTTTATTAAGATTGTTAAAGTTTTAGAAGGACCATTAGTCAAAAAGTTTTTGTTTCAGTTAGCGGATGGCGAAAAAGTGGAAGCTGTTTTAATGCAACATGATTATGGTTTAAGTGTTTGTGTTTCTTCCCAAGTCGGTTGCAATATGACTTGTGCTTTTTGCGAAAGTGGCCGATTAAAGAAAAAAAGAGATTTAGCCACCTACGAAATGGTGCAACAAATTTTATTAATTGAGGAATATGTTCAGGCAAGAATAGCTAGAGTTGTTATCATGGGGATTGGTGAACCATTCGATAATTACGATAATGTTATTAATTTTGTAAAAATCATTAATCATCCAAAAGGTTTAGCTATTGGTTCAAGACATATTACGATTTCGACTTGTGGCATTATCCCTAAAATAAAAGAATTTAGTGACTTAGATTGGCAAGTTAATTTGGCAATTTCTTTGCATGCACCCAATAATGAATTACGAAATTATTTAATGCCTGTCAATAAAGTGTATAATCTTGACTCTTTACTTGACACGATAAAGGCCTATATCAAGAAAACTAATAGACGAGTCACAATTGAATATGTTATGCTTAATATGGTAAATGATAAAGAAGAAGATGCGGAAGAATTAGCGCGAATTTTGCAAGGAATGAATGTATATGTAAATTTAATTCCTTACAATGAAACGGCTAATATTGGTTTTAAACGTAGTAGTAAAGAACGCATCGATAAGTTCTTTAACATTTTAAAGAAACATAAAATTAATGTTACCATCCGAAAAGAATTTGGGGGCAATATTAAGGCGGCCTGTGGGCAGCTAAGAAGTGAGAGTGATTAAAACGAAAACTTTTTATTTAACGGATACGGGACAAGTAAGAACTCATAATGAAGATAGTGTAACCATTTTAAAAAATATTAATAATGAATATTTATTAATTGTGGCTGATGGGATGGGAGGCCATCGCAAAGGCGAAGTAGCTAGTGCCTTAACGGTTGCTCATTTAGGTAAACGCTTTACCGAATCATCTTCGGTCGGGACAAAATTAGATGCAATAAATTGGCTCAATGATAATGTTAATGAAATTAATAAAGAAATAATTGATTATGGCGAAAAAAATGAAAATTCAAAAGGCTTAGGAACAACTTTAGTTGCCGCGATCGTGACAGGCGAATTTATTATTATTTGTAATATTGGGGATTCTTCTGGTTATGCTATGAAAAACGGCAAGTTACATAAAGTAACAAAGCCGCATACGTTGGTTAATTTATTAGTTGATGCGGGTAATTTAACGGAAGAAGAAGCCAAAAATCATCCGAAGAAAAATGTTTTAATGCGGGCACTAGGCGCCGCCGATAAATGTGAAGTTGATATGTTTGATGTCGATAATGATAGTGAAGCGATTCTTTTATGTAGCGATGGCTTAACTAATATGTTAACCGATGAACAAATTGAAAGGGTTTTACTAGAGGATAGTTTAACTACCGAAGAAAAAGTGATTAAATTAATAAAAAAATGTAATGCTAGAGGCGGCAATGACAATATTTCGGTAGCTTATTTAGTAAGAGAAAGTGGTGATATTAGATGATAATGAAAGGCCAAAAAATTTCAGATCGTTACCAAATAATTAAAAGCATTGGTGAAGGGGGGATGGCCAATGTCTATTTGGCGTACGATACAATTTTAGATCGGAATGTCGCGGTTAAAGTTTTACGGGGCGATTTAGCTAATGACGAAAAATTTGTCCGGCGTTTTCAAAGGGAAGCTTTAAGTGCTTCTAGTTTATCGAATCCGAATATCGTGGAAGTTTACGATGTCGGGGAAGATAACGGCGAATATTATATCGTCATGGAATATGTGGAAGGTAAACATTTAAAAAATTTATTAAAGAAACGGGGTAAATTAACCGTTCCCGAAGTAATTGATATTGTTTTACAAATAACGAATGGTTTATCGGTAGCACATGATTCCTATATTATTCATCGGGATATTAAACCCCAAAATATTTTAATTTTAGAAAATGGTTTAATTAAAATTACGGATTTTGGCATTGCGATGGCTATAAATTCGACCCAATTAACCCAAACTAATAGTGTCATGGGAAGTGTCCACTACTTACCACCAGAACAAGCAAGTGGCAAAGGGGCTACTTTACAAAGTGATATTTATTCCATTGGGATTTTAATGTATGAACTTTTATGTGGCAAGCTTCCTTTTAAAGGCGATAATGCCGTTGAAATTGCGCTTAAACATTTAAAAGAACCAATGCCAAGTATTAGAGATGAAATTCCCGAAATACCACAAAGTGTGGAAAATATTATTTTAAAAGCGACGGCGAAAAATCCAAAAAATCGCTATGCTGATGCTAGGGAAATGCACGAAGATTTAAAAACTTGCTTGGATGAATCACGGGCTAATGAACTTAAAATAACCTTTAAATATCCGGAAAATGATTATGATGACACCAAATTATTAAAAACCGTTAAAGCCCAAAAAGAAGAAAAAGAAAAGAAAAAAGAAGGTGAAGAAGTTATCGCCAAGAAAATTAATACCAATGAAGTTGA
>CANQCH010000041.1 GCA_947589165.1 uncultured Bacilli bacterium | reverse complement strand
TGGGAACACTTACTTTTATTTTGCCCTCTTCGGGCACACTAGGGTGTAGATTGAAATTGGCCATAGCCAAAGTAATTAGGTCTTGGAGCACCATCAACAAGTTGATATGCACCATAAGTTGTTTTTCTTCCAGTTAATGTTGATTCACGACCGATAGATACATCAGTTAATTCATTTAAAATATAATTTCTCATATTGCCGACAACAATATCATTATCTTTTAAGAATGGATCCATTTCAATATTAGGCATATTATTACCAGATAAACCAGCAACTAAGAATGGATAATTACCATTCGTATCTTTATAGAATGTAATTAATTCTGATACAGCTGATGAAATATATACTTTAGCACCAATTTTAGCATCTTTATCTAATTTTGCTAAAATATCCTTAATAGTATCGATTGGAGTATCACCAGTTTTAATAGGAGATACATTATGAGTTATACCAGTAGGCATATTTTCACCTGTACCATAGATAACACCATTGATTTTAGCTTTTGCCATTTTTTCAAATAATTCATCAAGAATAAAATCAATAAAACCTTCTACAGTCATTAATTCAGCTTTCCAGGTAATTACAATATCCTTAGCTAATTCATATCCTGTTAATTTTAAACCTTTTAATTCTTGACCTTCATTTTTGGTATTTTTTAATTCAGCATACCATTCAGCATCATCTGCAGCAAATAAATAAGGTAAATCTACATTCCCATTTACTTGAATTTTTCTAATATCCCTAAAGATAGGCGATACTTTTTCTAATCTTTCCAACAATTCCGTTCTAATAGATGTTGGAATCGCTAATCCAAAATTATTAACACCTTGTTGTTCTGCTTGTGATTGTGTAAATGTGGTTGCGCTTGTTCCAACTGCATCACCTAATGCTCTTTTTTCATCTTCCGTAAAATCTTTTTCGGGATAACCCATTAATTTTTTCGCCCAAGCACTTCTATATTCTGGGCTTGCAATATTGAATTTTTTTTCTTCGTTCATTTTCTTTTCCTCCAATTCCATCTTTGTACCAAGATTATTTTCATCAATATTTTTTGCTAAATCTTCACGAGATTTACGTTCTTCTTTTTCTTTTTTAGATTCTTCTTCAACTTTAGAAAGTATTCCTCTTTCTTCTGCTGCTAAATCATCTATTTCTTTTGAAACTTCCTCTAAATTTAAAGGTTTAGATTTATCTTCTAAATCGTTTTTTAGTTGAAGTTTACGTTCTTTTATCTCTTTTAACCTTTCGTTCATTTTCTTTTCCTCCTATTCTAAAGATTAAAAAATATCCTGCTATCCAGCATTTATTAAAATTCCTATCTTTTTATCCAAATTGAAAATATATCGCTATCCAGCGATTATCTTGTCGGAATTATAATCTGTTTAACAATTCTTCTCTTGAAACACTTAATCTACTTATTAAATGTTTTCTTTTGATTTCTTCATAATAGTCCTTACTATTATCTAAATTCCGTGCATATACACTAGTTGAATCATAAAATGGTAAATCAACTACTGACACATCATATAATTTATCGATATTTAAAATCGTTCTTGTATCTGTATCGTAATCATATTTTTCTTCTTTAGTTGTAAATGCAAAACTCATTTTATCTAATAGTCCCATTTTAATCGATTTATAAATGTCGATATTACTTTGAGTGTCGATTAATTCAGCAGTCATTTTTAAACCTATACTATCAACTTCTAATTTTAAACTACCATTTCTTGTTCTTGCTAAAATTAAATGACTATCATCATGATTATACTTTAAAGGAACATCAGACATATCTGTTTCTTTTAAAGCATTAGCATCAATTACCTCAGTCATTCCCCAATGTGTTGCTGGGGTATTAAATGTAATTGGATATCCTTCAATAATCATTTTATTGTCTTCGTTGTCAACTGCTCTAAATTTAACATCTAACATCCGAACTTCTTTATTAATTTTTGCATTATTCATCGTTATCACCTCCCCCCTGATAATCGTTCGCTATTGCACTATCAATATGATTTAGGTCTTGCATAATTTTATCCCCATTTTCAATTGGTGCTAAATTAAACATTTCTCTTATTTCATTTACGGTCATATAATTGTGCATTTCTTTAGCAACAGATATTTTTGTAGCATTTGAAGCATATTGTAATCGATTAGCCTCAAAAACTATTTTATTACCATGAAATCTTTGACCATATGTAAAGATTTTATTAGTAAATTCTAAACCCATCATTAATCCTAATGGTTCTAAAACACTCTCATAAAAAGCATTCCATTGTTCTTCAGTGTATTTTGATTGAATAATTTCTTCGCTAACGCCATAGTAACTTTGAATTTCCTTATCAATATTAAGTATTTGTGAATCTGTTGCCGTTTGTGGATTAATATTTACTTCTTTAAAATCCATCGTAGCATCTAAACCAGCTATTCCACTCTCATTTCCACTATTTACAAAATCTTTTACAAATTGATCACGAATTCTTTTTACGTCAGATGGTTTTAACATAGATTTTGATGTTTTTATTATTCCTTTAATTCCTTGCGTAGTTTTGATTGCGTTTATAATTCCTTCTTGCATGATATGCTTGAATGATAATGTTTTTATAATTGGAATATTACTTCCCCCAAAAATTTCATTTTCGCAATACATTCTTTTTAAATGAATCAAATCATCTAAACCAGCATACGTATAATTTCCGCTTCCAAAATGAAATTTAACATAAATTTTTTCTTTATATTCTTTTAATTCATAAAATCCTGCAGTTAAAGGATATAACCCTATCGGATTATCATTATCATCTCTTAAAATATAAATAAAAGCATTATTATGAAGATATAATTGTGATATTACTTTATAGTAAAAATCATAAGCATTCATTAATTCGTTTGGTTGTTCCGAGATAATTCGTGATAATGAATTATTTAGGTTTTCAAATTTTTCCGTTGTGGATCTAATATGTTTAGGATTTAATTTTGCTGCATTCCTAGCAATTGCGTCAATGCACATTCTTACTGACGCCATATTATATATTTGTCCATCAAAATCTGTAAAAGTTGCTGGAGTTCCGTTTAATAATTGTAATGTTGTTCCAATATTTTCATTTTTATTATTAGGGAATATTTTACTAAATAAACTTCTTATTTTTATCTTCATAATTAACCTCCTATGTATTCTAAATATTCTTGCATTTTATTGTAATAAATTACATACGCATCGATTAAGCTGACCGCACCATCTATTCGCGCTCTTTCATTGTTTTTTACAGGTCGTATATTTTCATTTTCATCAGATTTTATTGATAAGTTACTTAAACACCATTTTAAAATTGGATTATTATTGTAATTAATTTTCTTATCAATTAAATCTGCTTTTAATTGTTTCATCGGAGTGCTCATAGTCTTAGCACCTTGGCGAACTTCTACCATGTCAAATCCATATTCTTTCATTTCATCACACCAATATTGAGCATTCCACGAATCATATCCAATCCACAAAGGTCTTAATTCATATTTTTCTACTTGTTCAATAAACCAATTAGTCACATCATGGTAGTCAACTTTAGATCCTTCGCAAATTTTCAATAGTCCTAAATTATGCCAGATGTCATATGGAATATGATCTTCACTAATTCTTTGTTCAAGATTTTTTTCGGGCATAAAATACATTTGTTTAACTTTAATTTTGCCGCCGACCGAACACATTAAAGTTGCACATGTTAGGTCCGTTGTCGAACTTAAATCGCATCCACCAATACAATAACAATCGTGTAAATTTTCATATTCCGATTCATTATTAAGTTCTTCATATTTTAGCCATGATCTTGTAGATGTCTGTCTAACATTAAAATCTTTACATAATAGATTCGGCAATGAAGAAGGATTATTAATTGCTTTAAGAACTTTGTTTTTCATGTACGTAACACTTTTCAATATTCCTAATCCTGGATTAGCCTGATACCAAGATTCTTCTTCTTGCCAATTATTAGGATTATCTAATTCATATATAATTGGCAAAACTGTTTCATCAACAATTCCTCCAGGTTCTTTTTTATATCCTTTTATAATCCTTTCACAATAGGTATATTCATTATCAAATACTTTTTCTCGAACGTCTCCCATCGTAGAAGTTTCAAAGAAAAGCGGCTGCTCTCTTGCACTGGAACCATCTTCCATAATATCTAATAATCCCATATCAACCCATGCCCATATTTCATCAGCAAAAGTTGCATAAGGATTTTTACCATCTAATGAATTTGTTTCACTAGCTAATGGTGAAAAGACTGCATCGTTTTTATCGAAGAAAATACCATTAATTGTTGTTCGAAGCCTTGCTCTTAATGCAGGAGATTTTTTTACCATTCTCACAGCTTCTTGCCAAACTATTTTTGCTTGATCCTTTACTTTAGCGATGGAATAAATTTCCGCGCCACCTTCACCATCAGAGGTTAATAAATATAATCCCAACCCAGATGCTATTGTCGATTTACCATTTTTCTTGGGAACAAAAAAAACTACTTTTCGATATTTTCGTAGTCCTTTTTCATTATCAATAAATCCGAAAGCAGCTTCTATCATTGCTTTTTGAAATAATTCTAATTTTATTGGCTTTCCTGCCCAGCGGCCTTTAGAATGTTTACAAAACTTTTCGATAAATTCTATCGGCCTTTGTGCCCTTTTTATATCAAATATATAAGTAACCTCTTCCATTTCTCCTGTCATTTTATTAAGATACGGGATTGTTTTTGGATTTTTAATATCATCAAACAATTTTAAATATACCGTTTTAATCTTATCATTTACTTTTTGGGGATTTGCCAAAATATATTGACAATATAATTCTATATTACTTGTTAAATTCATCGAACTCATCTTCTGGATCAGGAGGTATATCATCTGTTTTAGGAACTAATGACAAGAGACTTTTCAAAAATGTATCAAAAGATTTCATTAATTGATTATAAGATTTTAATGCTGGGCTTTCTCTAATGAAATTTTGAGAACCTTGCTCAAATTTTTCTGTCGGTCCATCTTTCCTAATCATTTTTTTTAACTTATTGGACGTTGCCAGAATGAAACTTAATTCATTAACTAACATTTTTGCAGCATCTTGCTTATTTTCAGGAATTTTCTTTTGAATTTCCAAAAGTTCTTTCTTTTTCACAGAATTTCATCTCCTTCCATAACCCCCCTCCCATGCGTGAGGCGTGCGCATTTTTTGAAGCTCACCCACCGTTCTCTAAATAAAAAGCCCTAGAGATTGCTCTAGGGGGGGATTGTTTTATTTTTTTATTAAATTTCCTTTAGAATCAAATGTTAGACCATTACGAATTGCCATTTGTTTTTTAAAATGTTCTTGGTTGTGACAATCAATACATATTCCTTCTAAGTTTGACTCGTTTAACGTAATGTTTTCGTCATAAATATTATCATTATTTAAATATTGTTTGTGATGCACAATACCTTTTATTCTATTTTCTTTTGGAATATTTTCATCTGATATTCCTTTTACATATACTGGACATCCACATCTTGCACACAATAGTTTTTGCTTGATCCAAACATTATTCTTTACTTGTTTCCAAATTTTCGAATCGTAGAATGTTTTCCTATCATTTGCTTTTGGAATATTTTTTTTGGGTTTTGGTAGTTAATGATTCATTTTCAATTATAATTGGTTCGTCATTAACTTTTTCTTCTCCTGTCGTTTTTGATTCTTCTGTAGATTCGCTACTAGTATTTTGTTCTTCTGTTAAATCTAATTCTTCTGTTGATTCAACACTATCATCTTGTTCTTCTGTTGGATCTGATTCTACTACCTTTACGAATGCTAAATGATACTCATTATCGCCAAGTAATGTATTTAGCCTTTCACTTGGGATATACCATTGTTCTCCTTCTTCGGGAATTCTTCCTAATACTTTATCTTGAATTCCTTTTTCTTTATATGCTTTTAAAGCTTCAACCAATACTTGTTTTGACATTATTATTCCTCCTATCTTAATAAATTATCAATATCTTGTTGTGTCGCTTCTTTTGATTTCTTTTCTACTGTCGATATTAAAATATTGTACAATGATACGAAACTCATATTTTTCATATCTTCTAAAGTAATATTTAATCTTTTAGCTAATCCTACAATTTCGTAAATTGATAATGGATCACTATTCTCATCTATATCACTTGGTATATTATAGTTACCTCTGAAAGGGAGCCATGGCAGTTTCCATAGTAGCGGCTAACCAACTTGAATCTCCGAATACATGATTCAAACTTTTTAACCAATCATTATATGGCATAAATGATTCATCATTTTCTTTAATCATTACGTAACACATTTTTAATGCCATAGTTGATACCTTAGTAAATTCATTTAACCAAGCATCATCTCTATCTTCATCTGATTTTAATTTTGAAATTTCTTTATTTTTTTTATTTAAATATTGAACATCTTCTAATAAATCTCTGCCAGTGAAATCTTTATAAGCAAACATCGTATAAGCACTAGACTTTAATGTATATTCTGTTTCATCTATTTTTATAATTTTTTCCATTTTTTTCTCCTATTTTTTGCTAATAGCAATAATTGTTATACAAACTATTATTGTAATAATAATTGCAGTTAGATTAACATTCATAAGTTATTCCTTTCAAATAAAAATGACATATTGCCTATGCCATTAATATAAAAATTCATTTTACACATTATAATATTAATTTTTTTATATGTAAATGGCGGGCTTTTTGCGCGATTTGTGCATTTCATATCATTTAATACCCCAAAATATCAGTAATTATATCATTTGGCATTAAATACACTTTTAAATCGTTAATTAGTCTTTTTTTGTTTCTATTGATGGTAGAAACGTCTTTTTCATAATATTCTGCGATTTCATCGATCGTTTTTTTCTCAAAATATTTTAATCTAAATATTTCATAATATGAATCAGCAGAATATTTGGCCAAGACCTTATCGATATAATTTAAAACAACTTTTGTTTTAATTATTGATTTTTTGATATTTTTGATAGTGACATCTAATAAATCATTCTCTTCAATTTGAACTTTATTTTCTGACATTACTGTTATTGATTTAGATTTTTTGGGAATTCCGTATTTTTTTAAATCACTAATTTGTTGATTTCTCTGCTTTATCGATTCTTTTATAGCTGGATAACTATATAAAATTGATTCAGTAGCTTTGAAACTATCACTTTTCTTTTTTAATATTCCCATTGATTCTAATTCTTTTAGTATTATTTTTATTAATTCTTTATTGTCTGATTCATTCATATTTTTAACCCTTTTACTAATATTTTATCCTTTCCAATTTTAATCTTTTTTCCTTTTTAGAAGTTTTAGTGTATAGTGCTGTCGTATTAAGATCACTATGTCCTAATATATCAGCTAATTCATCTATATCTATTCCATTTGCCTTACATTGTTTGGCAAATAAATGTCTCCATGCATGCGCATGTATTTTACTAGAATTTATTTTTGCTTTTTTGGCTATTTTCTTTAGCCATCGCCAAACGGTTGATTGATCAATCATTTTATTTGAATCATTTTTTAATTTAGGATCAGGACTTCTAAAAATAAATCCTTCTTTAATCTTATTATCTTTACAATAGTGTTTTAAATCTCTTTTTAATTCATTAGTGATTATTAAAATCCGTTCTTTTCTTTTGTTATAAACTTTAATATAGTTTGTTTCGAGACTTTCAACTTTAAAATATTTTAATTCGCTAATTCGCGCACCAGAATGCGCAAAAACTTTCATAATATAATAAGCTTCCATATTGCCCAATTGTTTAGCCCATCTTAACATTCTCTTATGTTCTTGAGGTTCTATGTACTCGTCAAGGTTTGATTTTTCTTGCATCTTAAATTGTTTAACAGTGAAATCTTTATGCCCTAAAAAATATAAAAATTTATTAACAACAACAATAAATTGATTACAAGAATTTAATGAATACCCATCTTCTTGTAGTTTTTCTTTCCATTCAATAATTAAACTTTTGTTCAAATTGAATTCATTAGGAAGATAATTAATAAATTTACTAATTGCGTTTTTGTAACTGATAATTGTTCTTGGAGCTTTTTCTTCATTCTGTAAATAATTAGCAAATTCAACTAATTTTATATTTAAGTTCTCTTTAGTCATATTTCGTACCTCTTTTTTTCTTTTTTAGTTGCAAGATATGTATTATATTATATTGCATATTTAAATTATTAATTTTTTCGTTTATTTTAAAGGTTTTTTACATCATTTTTAATCACTAATACTTTTTATCATTTTTGCTATCATTAATCAGCTTAATTTTAGTAGGTTTTAAAATGCCCATAATTTCAATTAATCCTATTAATTCTTTTTCGTTAATATAAGCAATTCGATCATATTGTGATGAACATATATAATATGATTCATATTCTATATGCATGTTATCTATATATTTTTTTATATCTTTAATTTTTTCATATTCTTCTAACGGAATAGTTATTAATGGCAGATTCATTTTTTATTCCTTTTAAATATATTTAAGATTATTACTATTAGCCAAACCAATAAGGCTATAGATATTATAAAAATTGGAACAATTATTTGTAACATAGCCCATAATTCTACCCAATTCATATTTACTTCACCTCTTCTACACTTAATATTTTTAATACATAATACATTTTATTAGGTTCCGCTCCCCATTCAGTTTTATTAGGGCAATATTGCATTAGTTTTACTTTACATTTTATTGAAGGCTTGTCCTTCCCATAGCCATTTCTAAACAAAACGTCAAAAGATTTAGTTATATCACATTTTTCAAATCGTTTAGCCCAATAAGGCTTTATTTCCCGATATTCTTCTTTCTTTTCTCCAGACTTGATCATATCAAACCATTTTTTCTTAATTGGTAATGTTAGCATTTTTA
>CANQCH010000040.1 GCA_947589165.1 uncultured Bacilli bacterium | reverse complement strand
ACCTAATTTAATAGGTTGGTGCGACTTCTTAGGGCTAGTCCCTCCATCGCTCTTTATAAGATGTTAAAATAATTATATCAATTTATTTCTGACTAGGCAAACTTATTTTGTAAATTTAACAGTTATACTGTCAATGCCTAAATCCGCCAAATTCGCAATATGACCAATTTTAGTATAACTATAATTGGTGTTAAAAGTCTTATAGAAAATAACTAGACAATTATCACCATAAAGCATGACATCTCCTTTATTAATTTTCTTAGGATTAATGGAATTAGTTGGTAATTCATAATCTAAATAAACATACTTTTCATTACCATTAAGTTCCTTCATCGTATATTCTTGGGGTAATTTTGTTATAAAACTTTTTGCCGTTTCATTATCCTCAACTTCTAATATATATTCTTCGTTATTAATAATGACATTAACTTGCATCTTTTCACCTTCTTCATTTTGGTTATCAATTATTGGGATATCTTTTGGCGGTTCATATTTTACCCAACGATAAACAGTCTTTTTTTCACCATTTGTAAAAACATAAGTATTAACCAGTAAACCTTTATTAATTTTTAAAATATTGCCCTCGTTATAATTTTGGGTAAGATGAATAAAAGGACTATTATTAAATAGCTTAGCCTGAAAGGTATCAAGTAAAATAAGGCCAATTAGACAACCCAAAAAACTCAAAGTAATTTTTAATTTTTTTGACATATGTTCTCCTACTAAAATACTATCTGATTATATTGCTTTCTAATGAATCAACCAAGGAATTAATATTATAATATATTTCTTCATAGGTTGGATTATTAAGATCTATGTTTGCTAAAATTTCTTTATCTTTTCTCAAACGTCGGAGCATAATAAACTTTTGTTTAAAATCTTCTATTTTGGGAAACATATTTTCCATTTCTTTTATAAAAGCTTGTGCATCTTTATTATCCTGATTTTGATATAAAATATAATCGGAACACAAATCTAAAACTGTATCATATATTTCGGCTTGAGTTTTGCCATTAAGACTATACTTATTTATAATTGTCGCTCTAATATTAGCTACGTATGATTCTGTATCCGCTTGTTCTTCTTTAGCAGTCTCAGTGGCAGAATACGCAAAATATTTATAATATTCTTGTTGTTCAGGAGCTAAAGCATCAATTCCCGCGGCCACAACGGCTTTCGCTAATGTAGTACTTCCTTTAACGTACAAATTATTTTCAAGTCCTTCTTTGCTAATCCAATAAGATTTAATATCCAAACCATGTTTCTTAATATACTCTGATATTAAACTAATTAATAATGATTCCGAATTAGCATTATTTCTACTACTTACCATAGCAAAATAGGAAGCAAATTCTGCGCCCAAAATTTGTTCACAAATATTTTTAAATTTTAAATCTTCACCGGTTATATATTCCATAATCATTTGCTTATCTAAATGGTGTTGTTTTAAAATATAAAGCAAAGCACGAACTTCAGATTCATATTTTCGATAATCATATGATGTTTGCAGACTGCTAAAAGAATCTTGCTTTGTATTATTTTTTAATTTGGCATTATTAATACATAATTCCGCGAAAATATTGGCAAAACCTTCTTCAAAATTATGACCAAAATTATTATTTAAACTTCTAATTTTATGCGCATATTCATGAATTATCGTAGCCACTAATTCGTCTTTTTCCGATTCTAGCGTTAAATTTGTATTTCTAACTTGTCTAGCATCAATAATAATTTTATCTTTTATCGCTATACCTGCGGCTTGAGTGCACCTTGATAAAATAGTTTGATTTTTAGGTATTTCTGCAACTTCAACCGGACAATTTTGAAATAAATTATTAATCTTTACTAGTTGTTCTGATGTTATATTTTCTTCTAATAACAATAATATATAACTTTGAGCTACCTTAATAGCTTGTTTTAGATTTTCTTTCATTAAAAATCACCTATCTTTTATAACTATTCTTTTAAATATTTTAACACATTCAAAATAATTAAAATAGTTATATCATAATGTTTTTAATGAAAGAGTAAATTTTTTCTTCTACATATCCTTTATCTTAATTTTAAATAATATTTCATTTATTAAATTTGTACTTTTATTAACTAAAATTGTTTGAATTCCTAATTCATTAGCACCTTCAATATTATTTTTATTATCATCGATAAATAATAATTCTTCAGGTTTTATATGATATTTACTTAATATTAAATTATAAAAATCCTTATTGGGTTTTATTTTATGAACTTCAGCTGAGATAATAACATCATCTAAATATTCTATGTCTAAATATTTATTAATAAAATTTCTAATAAAGGAAATATGATTAGTAGCTATTATTTGTTTTATATTTGGATATTTTTCTTTTACCTTTTTAAATAAATTCTTATCTTTAACTTGATATAACTTAACTATTAAATTTTCAGTAGTTGGCAAAATAACAGCATCTTTTGCAATTATTTTTCTCGCGGCCATTAAATAATCCGAATCATTTAAATTATCGCCAAACATTCTTTCTAATTTATCTTCTTCTGTTGATAAATCAACATCTTTTTCCGTGACTAACACACCCACGAAATCATAAGCAATAACTTTAACCATAATTTTTCTCCCAAATTCAGAATCTTTTACGTAATTTATAATTCCTTTTCAATTTAAAATAGTTTTAACATAAATCTAAAAATAGTAAAATTTGAACTTAAAAATCAATTTAAAAAGTTTAAGTTTCCTATCTATCTAGTGTCATAAAGAAAAAAGTTCACCAATTTTTTAATAAAACGTTACACGAACATTTGTTTTTATAGGCAATAAATAGTATACTTCTGATAGGGAATATCAGTTGTTGAGTGTCTACCTCCAATCTTTGTAGAAAGGGGGTTTGATAAAAATGAAAACTAAGAATTTTATTTTAAAGGTTCTCAAGCTCATTACTATCATTTTATTTCTTCTTATCATTATGATAGTAGTTATAAAAAAATGACACTCATTCGCTAGAATAAGTGTCTAAACATATTTATTTTGGGTAGACATTCAACATGACGAAACTGAATGTTCCCTTTTTTATTTTATGCAAATTTTCTTGCTAAATACATATTAACATAAAAGCACACTTTTATCAAGTGCGCTTTCTCTCAATCTGGTGCCGATTAACAGAATTGAACTGATCTCTGATGCTTACCATGCATCTGTACTACCACTGTACTAAATCGGCATGGCACAATTATATCATGTACCAATTAGGTTTGTAAATTACTTTGTTTTAATGTTGGCTAAAATATCACGGGCCGCGATTAAACCAGTTGCGGCCGCGGTAACAATATTACCTGCTTTGCCAGCCCCATCACCCACAAAATAAATGTTATGATTTTCTAATTTCATATGATTATCCGTATCAATTTCATTACTGAAAAATTTTATTTCCGGTCCATAAAGAAGGGTTTCCCCATTACTAACACCGGGAATAATTTTATTTAAAATATCTAAACCTTCAATAATATTTTTAATAATCCGATGCGGTAAAACTAAAGCTAAATCACCAGCTACAACATCTTTTAACGTTGGTTCAATAAAGCCTTTTTTAATTCGATTCATGTTACTTCTTCGACCCATTTTTAAATCTCTTAAAGTTTGAATAATTGGTTTGCCGGCCCCTAAAGTATTAGCAATCTTGGCAATACATTCCCCATATTCGCGCGTATTAGTTACCGGTTCGGTTAAATTAACCTTTGAAATAAAAGCAAAATTGGAATTATTCGATTTAATATCTTTTAGGGCATGACCATTAACACAAATATAACCATTATAATTTTCTTTCGTTACAAAACCACCGGGGTTAGTACAAAAGGTGCGAATTTGATCATTATAGGTATCTGTTTTAATGAAAATCGTGGGGTCATATATTACTTTCGTAATTGGGGCCAAGATTTCTTTTCGTACCTCAACTCGCACTCCAATTTCAATACTTTGGGAAGTATAATTAATATGATATTTATCGGCAAGTTCTTGAATCCATTTAGCCCCGGTTCGACCGGGAGCTACAACAACATACTTACTTTTAATTTCTTTAACTTCATTTTTTACTTTATAACTAACAGTATAAATATGCTTAGCTTCCATGATATCAACAACATCCGCATTTTCTAAAATTTCAACGCCTTTATCCTTTAAATAATCGGTAAAATTTTGAATATATTTTGGTAACATATCACTACCTAAATGTTTTTGTTTAATGATTAATAAGCTAGCGCCTACTTGAGCAATCTTTTCGGCAATTTCTTCAGCTTCCGCCATATTAGTTGGATATACTTGCGAATCCATATTAAATTTATTAAATATTTTTTCGGTATCATCAATTAAGGCATAAGCTTCACTTTGATCCATATATTTAAATAAATCTGATTTACCCAGTTTAGGAATAAAATTAAGCTTACCATCAGAAAAAGTTCCGGCTCCCCCAAAACCCGATAAAATCGCACAGGGATTACAATTTAGACATTTACCATCTTTTGAGATATTCATTGGACATACCCGATTGGCAGCAAAACGACCTTTATCGAGTAATAAGATTTTTAAATTTTTATTTTTTTCAATTAACTCATAAGCTGCGAATAACCCCGCGGGGCCCGCCCCGACGATTACAACATCATACATAAATAACCACCCTTACTACACCAATATTATAGCAAAAAAACTACCATAATTAAAGTTAATCTTCATGATGGTTAGGATTGCTATCTTTAATCGCACAATCATGGTTCCAACACTCTTCATCTACTAACTCAATTTCAATAGTGGAGTGTCCAATCGCATATTTAGTTAATTCCTTTTTCACTTGATTTTTTATTTTCGCATCATACTTTTTTAAAACTACATGCATTGTTGCATAATTTTTATAACCATCTAAACTCCGAATATGAAGATGATGAACATCTAAAACACCTTTAATTTTTAATAAATCGGCTTTTAATTTTACTAAGTCAATATTTTGCGGCGTTTTTTCCAAAAATAAATTTGTAATTTGAGTAATGTTTTTTCCCGCATGATAAAAAATATAAAGGGCTACGCCAATTGATAAGATGGCATCAAGAAAATAAAGGTTCGTAAAACGCATACAAATAGCGCCAATTAAAACGACAATCCAACCTAAAACATCTTCTAGCATATGTAAATTAACGGCCCTTTGATTTAAGGAATCACCTTTTCTAGTAAAATAAGTGGCTCCTAAATTAATAATAATGCCAAAGATAGCTAAAAGAATCATTCCATCGTAATTTATCACAACCGGATTAAATAATCTTTTGGCCGCCTCGAAAATAACTAAAAGCGAACCAATTAATAAAATTAAGGTCGTAATAATACTGCCCATGACGGAATAACGCACATAACCATACGTATAATTTAAATCTGGTTGCTTTTTGCTTTTCTTTTCTAAAAAATAGGATAAACCAATACTTAAAGCATCCCCAAAATCATGTAAGGAATCGGATAAGATGGCAATGCTGCCCGTAAATAGACCCCCGAAGAGTTCAATAAGGGAAAAAAGCATATTTAAGCAAAAAGCTATTAAAATATTTCGTTCTGTTTTCATTGGTCACCTATTTTGTTTCGTTATTCTTAGCTTCCTTTTCCTTAATGTAATTCATGATTTTATTTTGATTTTTTTCTAAGGCTTCTAATTTATCGTAAAGTTGTTCTAAAATAAGTTCACTTTTTAAATCGGTGCGATAATCATTTTTATTTCTTAAAGTATCTTTTTTAGCTTGACGGTTTTGGCTCATCATAATAATGGGCGCTTGTAAAGCCGCAAGACATGATAATAATAAATTAAGTAAGATAAAAGGATAAGGATCTAAAGCTTTAACTAAAATATAAGCATTTAAAATTATCCAAAATAATAAAAATAAACAAAAAAGAATAATAAAAGTCCAACTCCCTGCGACTTCTGATAACTTATCGGCAACTTTATCACCAAAAGTCATCTTTGCATCATTTTCTTTATCGACATCAATAGAAATCGGATTATTAAGTAATAAATCAATTATTTCTTCTTCATCTTTTTCTTCTAAACTTTGATTAAGTAACATTTTAACTATTTCTTTTTTTCTTTGTTCCATAACTACCATCCTTATATTTATTTTACTACAAATTTTTATTTTTTTTGTGCTAAATTATAACTATTAGTAATTAAAGGGATAATATCTTTTGTCTTAACGCGACCATCTAAGATAATGGTTAACCAACTTTTTTTATTCATGTGATACCCGGGAAAGATATTTTCCTTTTTAAGAATCTCGGCCATTTCGTCCTTGGCACAATGCAAATTAATTATTTCGACTTCCCTTTGATTAGTTCCTACGATTTTGGCCTCTGGAACTTTCATTAAAAGACCATACCATTTATTACTCGTTTTATTTCGCCATATAGCTGCATCCAAATTATCCCATAAAAATTCTAGATCATCATGATAATTAGTTTTAATATAGGTGATGATTTCTTTTGTTTGGGAATTTTTAAATACATCTATAAGCGTACAATTTTTAATAAAATCATTTAAAAAATTTTCATATTCGGCTTTAATGTTACTCGCATATTCACCTAAAGTTGTTTTAACATCAACTAAGATATATTCTTCCTTACTTTTTAAATCAATTATTTGGGAGGTAATATTATCTTTCGTAATATTAATAATAACTTGAAAATTAGGAATTAATTCCTTTGTTAAACAATAAGTACCTTTGTTTTCTTTAAAACCATATTCTTTTAATTGAGGATAAATTATTTGGCGATTTTTTAGTAATGATTCTAAATTGCGCATGATTAATATTCCTTTTTCTTAACAATTTTTAAAGAAATGAAGTAAGAAATAAGAGGTAAACCTATCGTTAAGAAAATAAGAAGTGTAATGAGATAATTTTCTAGATTATCAAAGGTTTTACCTAAAAAAGTTAAATCACAATATTGAATGATGATTGTTCCCAAAATTGCGATAGCAAAAACTGCCACAAAAATACCAATCCGCGCTTTTTCTAACCCAAATTTATAAATAATCGGATACATAAAAGCTAAAACTAAAATAGTGCCAAATATGGTTCCTAACATATGTATTAATAACTCGCTATAATTAACCGGTTCTTTATTAACATAACCAATCATGATGGTAAGAAGAAAGGTTGCAATGGCCATTACAACAATGAGTAAAATGGTAACTAAATATTTAGACCGCACATTATTTTTCCGACCATCAGGTAAAGTGACAGCATAAGCATCCCATTTATTATAATTATCATAACTAAAAGTGGAAATCATAACCATGACACTTAAAAAAGGTAAAATAAAGGATATATCCATTTGACCTAAAAAGCCCATCGCTATATACACGATTAATAAAACGCCTAGCAATTTAAAATTGCTTTTAATCATAGCTAAATCTTTTTTAATAAATCCGAACATTATTTATCCCCCTTAATCATTAATACCATTAAATCATCCAAAGTTATTCGATCAATAACCGCAGGCTGATATTTGCGTTTAAAAGCTTTTTTATCGGGAACTAATACTTCATAGTCATACTTATTTTTCTTATATTTAAGATAATCTTGCGAATCAAGTTTTTTAAATTCCGCGGCCGTACATTTAGCAAGACCATAATTTTCTAATAATTCATTAGTTGGCTTAGATAAAACAATTTCCCCATCATTAATAAAAGTTATATAATCGGCAATATGTTCTAAATCAGTTGTGATATGACTTGATAAGAAAATGGAACAATTTTCTTGGGCAATAACATTTTGAAAAATTTCAATTACTTCGGCCCGCGCCACTGGATCTAATCCTGATGTTGGTTCATCTAAAATTAATAGTTTAGGATGATGGGCTAAGGCCGTCGCAATTTCGAGTTTTTTCCGCATTCCTTTTGAAAATGTTTTAATTGGTTTATTGGCCAGTAAATCAAATTCTTGTAAATAATTATTAAACAATTGATTATCCCAATTTTTATAAATTCCCGCCATGGCCTTATTAATATCATTTGGCGTTAAGATTTCCGGGAAAAACATATCATCTAAAACAACGCCCAAATCTTCTTTTATTTTGGTGGCCTGTTTCCTAATATCTAAACCAAATATTTTAATTTCGCCTTCATAATTAATAATATCTAATATGGCTTTAATTGTCGTCGTTTTTCCAGCTCCATTTTCCCCGATGAAACCCATAATCATACCTTGGGGTAAACTAAAAGAAATATTTTTTAAGGCAAAATTATCGTACTTTTTCGCTAAATTTTTAATTTCTAACACATTGGTCATTTTATTTTTCCTCCTCGTATAAAATATTTAACATTTCCTTTAAGGTTTTTTCCTTAATATTATTCATCTTCGCAATGGCGACAGCTTTATCTAATAAATTTTCAATTTTATTAAGCTGCTCTTCTAAAGCAATTTCCTTATTTATTTTTGTAACATAGAATCCTTTCGAAGGAATATTTTTTAAAAATCCTTCTTTTACTAATTCTTCATAAGCATTTTTGGTGGTAATAACGCTACAACGCAAATCTTTAGCTAAGGTTCTAATCGATGGCAATAAATCATTGGCTTTTAATTCATTAGTCACAATTTTAACCTTAATTTGTTCTTTAATTTGTTCATAAATAGGTACCCCACTTGAATTACTAATAATAATTTCCATCGTTCTCCTCTTTTGTATATATTAATTATATACAGATTATGTACAGTTGTCAACTCCTTTTGGCATAATAAAATCCCCGTAGGGATTTAATTTAATAAAAATATTTTTCAAAAATAATGTCACCAGCTTTGCCAAAATCCTTATGGACATAAACAAAGCTTTTATTATTAATCTTAATTTTTTTATTACCAATATCGGTCATATCTACTTTATAGGTTTGTTTATCCATTTTAAACGTATAAATATTATCGGCAAAAGTAGGTTCTTCGACTTCGCCATTATAGG
>CANQCH010000039.1 GCA_947589165.1 uncultured Bacilli bacterium | reverse complement strand
TAGTTTGGAGTTTTATTTTAAATTTATACTTAAACTTGACAAGTATTTTCAACCATGTTAAGATACTTTGCAACAAAAAAAAGGGGGAATAAATCCTAATGGACAAGTTTACAGCTTTAAGAATAATGGGATTACATGATGGTTTTACCGAAGAAGAACTAAGAAAAGCTTATCGAACTTTAGTCAAAAAATATCATACTGATTTAAATAACAGTACGGAAGCCAGTGAAATGATCAGAAAAATCAATGTTGCCCATGAATTCTTAAAAAAACATATGAATGGTAAAGATAATGTGAATAACAATAGCAATCAGCAAAAGGAAAATTACCGGCAAAAAATTATCATTTATGGAATAAATAAAAATGATATTAAATCTTATCCCCATTATTTAACCTATTATATAGAACTGATAAACACACAAGTAAATTGGTTTTTAACTAATTTACAACATAGTATATCCAATAGTAATTTAGATGATTTGTATAAGCAAACGCTAAATAATATTCATGTTTTATATACGAAAATTAAAAATACATATTTTCAAGAAAATTGGATTAATGCTTTAGATGTTAAGGAAACAACTAACTATGACGTACCATTTGCTACATTATTTAAGCAATTGGAAGCTATAAATAAAAAATATGGTCAAAAATTAAGTTGCCAAAAAAGTTTAGAACAAGAAGTCGTAAAATATCAAGGATATGCAGGATATAATAATATTAAAAACCTAATTGATGCGGAAATGAGAGCTTGCTTAAATGCCAAGTATATTTTTTTGAATATAGCCGATATTATCAATAACTTTAAGAAAAAAGTAGATCAATTATTTAGTGAATACTTTGATTTATTAAAAAAAATAAATTATTTAATTAATTTTATTACCGATAATGCTCAGACCGAAAAAATTGAGTATCAAGAATTGATTTTTCATATTAACGACACTTTTACTTTTTTCGGTATAACTAATAAAGAAAATCGGGAATTATCATTTGACAGTATAACTAGTATGACTGCTTGTAAAATCTTTATTAATGGTTATTTAAACAGAATTGAAGAATTAAAAAGACCAACAAAAATCAAGGTTGCTAAAACATTATCTGCCTATGAAAAAAATATTAATAAGGATTTATATTTCAATAAAGATTTTGATATTAATAAAAATTTAAATATATATCAATATATTAAAACAAGAAAATTATAAAAAATCAGTAATATTTTGTTTACTGATTTTTTTATAATACTTTTTCAAATAATGTTACTAAATAAAAAATAAAATGCTTTTCTAAATTTTTATAAAATAATTGAATAATGATATGTTTATTAACGTATTTAATATTAAAGCTTCTCGATAAAGATAACGCTTCTAATAAAAGTTTATCGCCTTTAATGGTATTGGATAATTCTTCGGGAAGTTCTACTTCAACTAAGCGGTCGGTTTGATTAACTTTTTTAATCCCATGTTTTTGCATGATTTTTTCAAACCATTCCTCGTACATATAAACTAATAAATCATCATTAATTTTGCCAAAGCGATCTTCTAATTCTTGCTTAATGGCTAGAAGTTTTTCGTAAGAATCTATTTCATTAATTTTTTGGTGAATTTCAATTTTTACATCTTCATCACTTACATAATCATCACTTATATGCGTAGCCACATTTAATAAAGCTTGCACGGATTCGTCTTCATAAACTTCTTCGCCTTGTTGTCTTTTTATTTCATCTTCAATCATTTTCATATATAACGAAATTCCCACACTATCAACAAAGCCTGCTTGGGAAGAACCAAAAATATCGCCAGCACCCCGAATGCTTAAATCACGCATCGCAATGCGATAACCACTACCTAATTCGGTAAAATCTTTGATGGTTTCTAATCTTTTAATCGCCGTTTCGTTTAATACTTTATTTTTTTGATAAAGTAAATAAGCATATGCAATGCGATTACTACGCCCAACGCGCCCTCTAATTTGATAAAGTTGCGATAAACCAAACCGATCTGCATCATGGATGATTAAGGTATTAACATTGGGAATATCAATGCCACTTTCAATAATCGTGGTACAAACTAAAATATCATATTTTTGATCAATGAAATCACTCATGATATTATCAAGTTCATTTTTTTCCATTTGCCCATGCGCAAAAGTAATTTTGGCCTCGGGAATTAGTTCCGCGATATGATTAGTATATTTTTCAATTGACTCTACATAATTATAAAGAATAAAAACTTGACCCCCGCGTGAAAGTTCTTTATAAATGGCATCCCGAATAATTAAATCATCTTCCAAAACTACATAAGTTTGGACGGGATAACGATTAACTGGTGGCGTATCAATTATTGATAAATCTCTTAACCCCGACATCGCCATTTTTAAAGTTCGAGGAATAGGGGTAGCACTTAACGTTAAAACATTAACATCATTCTTATATTTTTTTATTTTTTCTTTGTGCGTTACGCCAAAACGTTGTTCTTCATCGACAATTAATAAACCTAATTTTTTAAATTTGATATCGTCACTTAATAATCGGTGAGTCCCAATAACTAAATCGATTTTGCCACTCGCTAAATCAGTAACAATTTTTTTAGCTTTGGCGCCGGTTACATGACGATTTAAAAGAGCTACTTCAATCGGCCAATCCTTAAAACGTTCTAACGCCACTAAATATTGTTGTTTTGATAAAATAGTCGTGGGACATAAATACATAACTTGTTGATTATTTAAAATGGCTTTAAAAATAGCCCGCATGGCTACTTCAGTTTTCCCAAAACCAACATCACCACATAATAAACGGTCCATCGGATGCCCTTTTTTCAAATCTTCATTTATTTCTTTAATTGTCTTTTCTTGATCAGGCGTTAATTCATATTGAAAACCAGCAGCAAACGTTTCTTCTTCTGGATAATCTTGATATTTTTGTCCCATAATGCTGATTCTTTCCTTATATAATTTAATTAAATCAGCTGAAATATCTTTAATTTTTGTTTCAATATACTTTCGCGTTTTCGTCCAATTTAGGCTTCCTAATTTATTAATTTTAGGAACAGTGCCCTCTTTATCCGAATACTTATAAATTGTGGAAATTTTTTCCACCGGCACATAGATTTTATCGGTTCCTTCGTAAGCAATTTCAATAAAATCTTTAGTCATACCTTGCACTGTTAATGTTTTAATTCCTTGGTAAATTCCAATTCCATGGGTTAAATGAACAACATAATCCCCTTTGGTTAATTGATCAAAGTCCTTAATCTTTTTTCCAATCCGATAATTGTTTTTATATTTAATTTCCCGATGTTTTACTTCTTCGATATCGTTAGCGCCAATGACGACATATTTATCAATGATAAAACCATGATTAATATTTTGCTTTATAATTTTAGCTGTGGGAATAAGTTCTTTAATTTTATTTTGTTGGGCTGGTCTACTTAAAGCAAAATAAACTTCTTTGCCTTGTTTCGTATAAACTTCATAATCGGCAACTAATTTAGAAAAATTTAAATTATAATTAGCCAGAGTTTTGGCTCGATAGTTATTAACATTTGAACCAAATTTATTTAGATAAATACTATATTTAGGATAAATATCTTCCCAATCATACATGACTTTATCTTTTATATTGTTACTAGTTTGATAAGAAAAAATATCTTCTTGTAATTTTTGATAAGCAGCCTTTATTTGATTTTGATCGATAAATACCACTTTAGGATTACGAGCATAATCATATAAAGAATTTTTTTCGGTACTGGTAATTTCTTCCACCGGTTTTAAAGTAATACTGGTAACTTCATTTAAGGAACGTTGATTATCTTCATCAAAATACCGAATACTTTCGATTTCATTACCATCAAATTCAATCCGTAAAGGATGTTCCTCGTCTAGTGGAAAAATATCAACAATAAAGCCCCTTACAGAAAATTCACCGGTTTGGGTAACTAAAGAATCTTGCCGATAACCAAAAGTAACTAATTTAGCTAATAATTCTTCTCTTTTAATTATAGTTTGGGTCGCTAAAGTTAAAGTATTTACCAAACTTAAAGAAGGCAAAAATTTTAAATAGCCCATTAAGTTAGTTACAATAATAAATGCTTGATCGGTTTTTAATTTATCTAAAGTTTCTAATCTTTTATACTTTAAATCCGGACTTTCCGCGACAATCATCGCCGATAAAAAATCATCCATCGGAAATAGTAAAACAGCATCCGTATAAGTACTTAAATCATTATATAAATTATTGGCTTCATATAAGGTATTAGTGACGACTAAGATATTTTCTTTTCCCAGCCGAAAAAGTTTATGGACATATATTGCACATAATTCTTCAGTTAAGCCAGAAAGTTCAACGTTGTTTTCGTAAGTAAATATCTTATCTAAAAAATCCATAAAGCCTCTATTTAGTATTATAAATATTCATTGTTCGTTCAATACCATTATCGATAAAAGAATCAATAATTTTATCAAAAGTGACTAAATTTTGTTTTAATAATTCTTCTTCTTGATGAGAAAACTTACCTAAAACAAAATCAATAGTATCGTGGCGATTAAGACTATTAATTCCCACCTTTAAACGTAAAAATGTATCCGTATTTAACGCGGCAATAATCGATTTAATTCCATTATGACCACCAGCACTACTATTTTTCTTTAGTTTATATTGACCAATCGCCTCATCTAAATCATCTTGAATTACTAATATATCTTCTGGCGTTAAATTAAAATAATGATAAAATTCCCCCACTGAGCGACCAGATTCATTCATAAAAGTCTGGGGTTTAATAAAATAAATTACTTCGCCATTTTTTTGCAATTTATAATATAACGCTTGAAATTTTTCTTGCCAAGAAACATTACCTAAATAATGATCAATTACACTAAAACCCACATTATGACGGGTATTTTCATATTCTTGGCCCGGATTACCTAAACCGACAATTAACTTCATTACTCCTCCTCAAAAAGATGTTGATAACTTGTTAAGTTATGAACATCGATTATTTTATTTATTTTTATCCCCCGAGCTTGATGTTTTACTATTTTTAATAAAACAATCTTCGGGGTATATTCATTTGTACAAATTATTTGCATTTCTTTAACCTTTAAACCATATTTATCGGCCGTAAGAATTATTTCATCAAGACGATTTAGCCGATGAACTAAATAAAAGATACCATTATCCTTTAATACTTGTTGCACAATACGTAAGATATCATCTAAATTAATAAGCATCTCATGGCGGGCAATTGTTTTTAAATCATTTTTATTTTGCCCATTGGGATTGTTATGAAAAGGAAAATAAGGTGGATTACAAGTAATAATATCAAAATATTTCCCGGGAAATATTTTATTTATGTTCTTTATATCCTCATTAATAATTTTGATTTGGGATTCTAAATTATTTATTTTAACTGATTGATTGGCTAAATCAAATATTTCCTTTTGAATTTCAAAACCAATAATTTTACTTTCTGTCTTCGTCGATAAAATAAGGGGAATAGGGGCATTACCCGTACACATATCTAGTATGGTTGCTCCCTTTTTTAATTTAACAAATTCGGCTAATAAAATGGAATCTAACGAAAACTTAAAGCCATTCTTTTCTTGAAAAATATAACGATTAAGATAATCAAACAAATCGTTTTTTTCAATTGTTTTCAACTTTAAACTCCTCTTTATCGCCATCAATTAAAACTTTATATTTCTTTTCTAAAACATTAACACTAATTACTTGACCTTCCCCTTTAGGCGTTTTTATTTTTTGGCCAATTTGGGGTAAATTTTTATTATTTTCTTCGTAAGCTTCTTCTTCATAAGCTAGACAGCACATTAACCGGCCACAACAACCATTTATTTTACTTGGATTTAAAGCTAAATTTTGCACTTTGGCCATGTTCATGGAAATACCTTCCATTTTATCTAAAAAGCGTACACAACATAATTTTTGGCCACAGACACCGACTCCACCAATTTTTTTTGCTTTATCACGAGCACCAATTTGATGAAGTTCAATTCGGGTATGATAAATACTCGCTAGTTTTTTAGCTAACTCCCGAAAATCAACCCGATCATCCGCGGTAAAATCAAATAATAATTGGGTGCGATCAAATGAAAACTTAGCACTTAAGACATTCATATTTAATTTTAAGTTTTTCACAAGTTCCACACATTTTTTGCGGGCTTGATCAGCATCTTTTAAATTATCTAAAAAGATTTCTTCATCTTTTTTAGTGGCTTTACGAACAATTTCTTTTAAGTCATCGGATTTACTTTCTTTAATTTGCTCATATATTTTCCCATATTGCAAACCATTTTCGGTATCGACAATAACATAATCATTTTTAACAAATTCTTCATCACTTTTAAAGTTATAGGGCTTACCGCTATCTTTAAATAAAACACTATATATTTTCGGCATAATCATCACTCAATTCTATAATAAATTTATCCATTAGCAATTCAATATTGGCATTATTATTTAAATCTTCTAAAAATTTAGCGGTTAAGCTAATTCTTTTTCTTAAAGCTAGCGGTGCTAAATTACTTAAGAATGCTAAAGTTGTTTTACCTTCATAAGCTTCAATATACAAGTTTAATATTTCTTGAAAAATTTGCTCAATATCACTGCGTTCAGAATAATCATTTAATACGTTTTTATTATACATAATTTTATCAACTTTTTCCAGCTCTATTAGTTGTAAATAATTACTTGCCACTTTTTTGATATTTTCGGCAATTTCTTCAGTATTCTCAGTATACATTAAAGATAGTATTTCACAACGACTTCTAATCGTGGAAATGACATTATTTAAATTAGTAGTGATTAAAAAACCAATAATATTATCTCCCGGTTCTTCAATAAATTTTAACATTGTATTAGCCGAAGAACCATTTAGTTTATCAGCATTTTTAATAATATAAACATTATTAGGCGTATAAATAGGTTTAAAACTAAATCTTTTTTTTAAATCAATAACTTGTTCTTTTTTAATATTTTGGCCATCAGGTTCAATCACAATTAAAGAAGGTAACGAATTATTATTAATTAAATTACACACATTACACTTCTGACAAGTATCTTTATATGTAAATTCACAATTAATTTTTTTAATTAATTTGATGACATCAGTTGTCGCCTTTTGTAAATCATTGGTTTCAAGCAAATAAACGTGAGAAAGTCTATTCTCACGGTATAAGTTTTCTAGTTGTCCTAATTTTTCTGCTACGTCCACTAAAACCTCCTATACTAAAATAAAATATACTCCAATCATTGCTATTAAACCAGGAATACCTAAAAAAGTAACTATGGCAATTGTTATTAAATTAATCGGAATAAAAATATCAAGGCCAGCAAAAATAAGATCAAATGCATAAATGAAGCAAAAAGCCAAAACAATATTTTTAATAATCTTTAATAAACCTAGGCCAATTTTTTTCATATAATTTTCCTCATTAAATTATATGACATGTCCACTTTTTTATTCTTCCGAGATTCGTTTCCGATCTTCTAATGCTTTATCTAAGGTAATAATATCTAAATAATCAATTTCGGCTCCCATTGGAATTCCATAAGATAACCGCGAAATAGTTATTTTTTTCTTTTCAAATATTTTCTTTATATATAATGTGGTTGTTTCGCCTTCCACGGTTGATTTCAAGGCCAAGATTAACTCCGGATTTTTTAAGGATTCCACTCTTTTAACTAATGAAGCTAAGTTAATGTTTTCGGGACCAATATTATCTATGGGAGATATTAAACCATGTAAGACATGATATACACCCGTATAATTACCCACATTTTCAAACTTAAAAACACTTTTTACATCTTCCACCACACAAATAATATTATGGTCACGATGAGAATCAGCACAAATAGGACAAATATCTTCGGTGGTTAAATGACCACATACGGAACAATTTTTTAATTGACTTTTTATATCTTTCGCGGTCGTCGCCAAGTTTTCTAATTCTTCTGAAGGTAATTCAATGGCTGCCAAAGCCATTCGTTCAGCATTTTTTTCTCCAATTCCGGGAAGTTTTTTAAAAAAATTCATTAATTTTTGAATTGGTTCAGGATAAACATTTTGATTCATTTTACATCAAACCACTCATTGCCGAATATTGACCTAATTTCTTTTCGGTTTCTGCATCAATTTTTTGAAAAGCATCTTTAATGGCTAATAAAATCATATCTTCTAACATTTCTTTATCTTCTTCTTTGATATCGCCTTCTTTTGTTATCTTAAATGACTTTAATTCTTTTTTGCCATTAAATGATAACTCTACCCATTCATATTTCCCGGGAAATATTTCGTTATCAATTTCTTCCTTCTTTTTGGTTATTTCTCTTTGCAATCTTTGCGCTTGTTGCATTAAATTTTGCATATTCATAGTTTTTTCCTCCTTAATTTATTTCTATTTTATCTTGAGCAAAAACAGAAGCGGCAATTTTTTCTAAATCATCTTCTGCCGGTAAAACCGGATTTTCTTCCTTTAATTGATATTTATATCCTTCTTTAATATTTTTGATATAAATATTACGTTCATTTTCCCATTCCGGAGCACTAAGGGCAATAAATTTAATTTTATCTTTACTATATTTAGTATATGCTTCTTCAATCTTAGCTAAATTTTCATTTATTTCGGTATTTTGATGTTCAATATTACTAGAAATAATCACATAATCAGCCGCGGCCGCGACCGGAACGGTATCAGATAATAGCCCTTTTATTTGGCTAGTAGTCTTCGTTAAAAAGACAGCCCAATTACTTTTTAAATTCGTTAATACTTCTTTATTGGCGCCCACAAAACAATTATTTATTCTAATCTTTTTTAATTTAGTTAACTCATCAGTTTCTTTCTTTAATTCGCTATCTGACAAAGATACATCTTTTTCTGATTTTTCACTTAAATTTATTTTTTTTGGTTCTGTTTGCGGATCTTTTTCAATTGTTTTAGTATCATTCTTTGCTTCTTTAGGCGGTAAAGGCATTTCTTTAGCTTTAGAATCTAT
>CANQCH010000038.1 GCA_947589165.1 uncultured Bacilli bacterium | reverse complement strand
TTAAAAAACTTATCATTAAAAGAAGCAGGTATTTTATTAAATATGTCTGCTCCCGCGGTTGCAAAATATGAAAAAGGTGAAATACATCCTGATTCTCAAAAACTTATTGATTTTGCTAATGCCTATAATGTTAAAGTAATAGATTTATTAAAGGCCTATAATGCCCCAGAAATGAAATTTAGTGCGTTTAGAAAAAGACAACGTCTTCAAGGTCAAAATCTTGAATTATTAAAAGAAATTATTCAAAATAAAGTTTCTGATTATCTTGAAGTAATAGAATTAAATGACATAAAAATTAGTAACAATAAGCTAAAAAAATATATATGTAATAACGAAACTGATGCTGAACTTGCAGCTGAGGAATTTCGAAAGAATTATAAGTTATCAATTAATCAACCTATCCCCGATTTAATAAATATATTAGAAAATATCGGGATATTGATTATTGAAATCGATAATTCAAATGGAAAATTTTCTGATTTTGATGGGTTTAGTGAAGTTGTTAAAGATGTACCATTGATTGTTCTACTAAATAATATTGATGGTGAAAGACAAAGATTTACTATTGCTCATGAACTAGGTCACTTAGTTCTAAATATAAAAGATAAAAATTTAAACGAAGAGAAAATGTGCAATAAATTTGCAAGTAGTCTATTAATGCCCAAAGAAGCCGTAATTAATGAATTTGGAGCATCTAGAAATAATATAAGTTTCTACGAATTAAGAGCTTTTAAAAACGAATATAAAGTTAGTATGGCCGCTATTCTTTATCGGTTAAAAGAGTTAAATATCATATCAGAATATTTATATAAAAAAATTAACATTTCACTTAGTTCAAAAGGATATAAAAAGCATGAACCAGATCCTATTGAACCAGAAAAATCATATCAATTTAAACGACTTGTTCATAAATTAGAAGTAGATAATATCATATCCTTAAATAAAGCATGTGAATTATTAGGAATAACAATCAATGAATATAACGACGAAGATAATAATTACAGATACTAATATAATAACAGATCTTAGTAATGCAAATGTTTTAGATAAATTTGTTAAACTAGATAATGTATATATAAGTGATATGGTTAAACAAGATGAAATAAATTCTAACACGGGAAATGTTAATACAATTAGAAAATTTAAAACTATTAAGGCTACTTCAGAAGAAATCGCGGAAATCTTTAAAATATTCAAAGAAACGCATGGCTTATCCCCATACGATATTATCAATTTCATAATTGCTAGAAATAATAATGCCATTTTAGCTACTGGAGATCAAAAACTTAAAGATTATAGTGAAAAAAATGGAATTGAAGTAATTAGAACCTTAAAAATAATTAGATTAATGAAAAATAAGGGTATAATTACTAATAAAGAAGCAATCAATGCATGCAAAGCTCTAAAAGAAAACCTTAATACCCGAATTCCTATAACTGATATTGATAGTACTATTAAAGAATTTGAAAAGGACTCAGTAGTATGCTGAATTCTTTTTATAATAAAATTATAAATTAATGTTTTTGGCTAAGCTTAATATTTTATTGCAAATAGATAATTATGAAAAAATCCGCGAAAATAATTTTATATTCACCGTCTAGCCCGGTTTATTGTCGATTTAAAAATAAAATTACCAAGCAATATAGGGAAAAATTAATTAAATAATTTCTTTTTACAAATTTAAATCAATTAGATTTAAAAATAATCTATCCATATTTTAAATATTTAGTTTAAACTCATTCTTGAGAGGTGCAAAAAATGGAAAAAGAATTAATTTATGAAATCGAAGAACTAAATATTAGTCCTAATTTAAAAAAAGAATTAGTCTTTCTCAAAGAAAAGATGAAGGAATTAGAAAAGCAAAAAAATATTAAGCCCTTTGATATAATCATTGATAATATGGGGCAAAATGATTTAAACACCCTTTTAGAATATACCACTAATATTTTAAAAGAAATGGGGAATTTTAAAGATATTATTAAATATCGCCGAGGCTTTAATGATGATGTAACTAATAGTATCATTGTTATTGATAAGATTAAAAGTTTTGAATCTGACATTAATGATTCGTTTCGCAGTAAAGAAAAACTTATTAATTTTTTTACTAATTTAAGATTAAATAATAATATGATTATATTTACTTGCTGTGATGAAATAGAAAAACATTTAAAAAATTTTGATAATCATATATTTAATCCTAAGCAATGTTTACATTTAACTTTAAAAGATTCCCCTAAAGATTTATATGCCCAATTAATCAGCGAATTTAAAAATAATAATATTGCTTGTACTCTATCGTATGATTTTTATAAAAAATTATATGCAGAATTAAAAAATAATATTTATATTAAAAGTATCAATCTTAATGATTATTTATATGATTATGGTGTTAAAAGATTAATTTTAGATAACGCTAAAGGGGTTAATAGTAAAACCTATAAAGATTTAGTAACCAAAAAGGCCGATAAAAATAAAGGGGCAAAAACTAATTTAAACGAAAAGCAAATTACGGATTTAGTCGGTTTAGAAAATATTAAAAAGGAATTAGCTAGTTTATATAATTATTTAGAATTGAGTAAAAAAATAAAACCTAAAAATTCTCTTTATTTAAATTTATTTTTCTTAGGTAATCCAGGGACTGGTAAAACAACTGTGGCCCGAATGTACGCCCAAAAATTATATGAATTAGGGTTTATCGAAGAAAATAAATTGATTGAAATTGTTCCTAATGATCTAACGGGCGAATATGTGGGCCACACGCGAGAAAAAACCCGCGAAATTTTAGATGAAGCCAAAGGAGGCATTTTATTTATCGATGAGGCCTATTTACTTTATACTAGTAATTATTCTAAGGGTCAAAATCCTTTTATGGAAGAAGCACTTGTAGAACTAGTTAAATATTTAGAAGATCCGCAAAACGTAGTTATTTTCGCGGGCTATCCTAACGAAATGCATAATATTTATAAAGCTAATCCGGGTTTAAAATCCCGAATATATGCCGAAATTTCATTTGCTGATTACACACCTAATGAATTATACGAAATTTTAAATAAAGAAATAAACACGTTAGGTTTAAAAATAAAAGCTAAAAGTAAAGAAAAAATAATTAACTATATTTTAACGCTAAAACAGGATGAAAACTTTGGTAATGCTCGGAGTATCAAACAATTAGGACAAAAAATGGTTATGAATTATGCTAATCGTGAAGCTAAGGATGAAGATTTATTATTAGATGAAAATGATTTACCGAAAATTGAAAAAGAAAATAAAGGAAGGATGGGATTTATTAATTATGATTGAAGATGAATTATTAAAAAATCGAATTATTTTTTTAAAGGGGACAGTGGATCGGGATTCCGCGTATGATATTATTACGAAGCTATTATATTTGGACTCCCAAAATAACGAGGAAATTAATTTATATATTGATAGTCCAGGTGGTAGTGTTATCTCCGGGCTCGCTATAATTGACTGCATGGACATTATTCATAGCCCGGTCGCAACTTTCTGTATTGGTTCTGCTTATAGTATGGGCGCTATTATTTTAGCTAGTGGTTTTAAAGGTAAAAGGTATTGTTTGCCTAATTCCGAAGTCATGATTCATGCACCATCCGGAGCCATGGAAGGAAAAGCAGATGAAGTTATGCTTTCATCCAAAAGATTAGAAAACTCCAAAAAGAAATTAATTGAAATATTAGCTAAAAATACGAAAAAGACGAAAAAACAAATTGATAATTATTTTCGGTATGATAATTTTATGAATAGCAAAGAAGCTTTAGAATTTGGTATTGTTGATAAGATTCTTTAATCATATTGATTTAAAAATAATTAATGGATATAATAAAGCTAGAGGTGAAATAGATGTTAGTAAAAGATGCTTTTAAAGAAGTTTTAACTGGTTATAATATGACTAATTCTTTAAGTAATGATCGCTATCTAAAAGAATGTTATTTTATTCAAAAAGATAGCATCCAATATACAAACATAATTGAACAAAAATTAGTTAAAAAGAAAGTTATCACGGAAATTAAGAATAAATATATAATGCAAGCAAGAGATATTATTATTTCTTTAAAAAAGCCTTATAAAGTTGGTACTTATCGTTTTATGAATTTATTTGATTCGGATAAAACCATTATTATTCCTAATAATTTTATTATCTTACGAGGTATTAACATGGATTTATATAGTTTTATCTTTGTCGCTAATTATTTAGAAAAAATTGGGATTAATCAATATGTTGAAAAAAATAAAATTAACGACAGAATGAATAAAGAATTAACTTTAGAAGATATAAAAAATATTGAACTACCTAACATTAGTAAAGACCAACAAAAGAAAATATCTAAACTTTTAAATAAGATTAATGATCGCAGTGCTATTTATAGTACGATTTTAGAAAATGATGATCAAATTATTAAATTTATGTTAAATGAAGTGATAGGTGAAAAAATATGATTACGGATTTAGAAGAAGCGATAAGAAAAAAATTAAAAAGCCAAAATGGCTATGCTGCATCTTATTCCATAGAAAGACAACTTATCGCTTTACTTGTTTTAAAATATTTATGTGATCAAGGCAAAGAATCTTATCCCGACTTAATTAAAAAAGGCATTTTAAAATCATGGTCATATAAAATAGATGAATATGCCATATTTGCTAATAATATACCAACTAACTTGCTGGCTTTAATCCAATATGAAAATTTAGAAGATTTGGTTCAAGAATACCTAAAGCAAAAAAAATCAAGACTTAATATTGTCAATAAAGGTCTTCCCAAATTAGCCTTTTGTTCCCATTTTAATAAAGAAACTTATGATCCTACAGGGAATACTACTTATATCATTAATAAATTTAATGTATCTATCAGTGGGCTATTTAATTTTAAATTCTTTGATTTAATTTTAGGCAATAATAATCAATATCTTCTTTACGATCAAATAAATTTTGCTAATTACAATTATGTATATGTTTATGATCGGAAAGCGAAATTCAATTTTATTCACGATAATGAAAATAGTACTTTTGATTTAGTTTGGCGGCTTTTAAAGAAAAACGCAAACATGGAAGTAATATTGGATACAGATTATAGTAAAGTTGCAGTTATAAAAAATGCTTTATATTTATTAAATAAAATAGCCAAAATTATTTTATTTAATGACGATACAACTTATGTTTATTTTAATAATTTAACTAAAGATACAATTAGTATCATTAATTGTTCTAATGCATCTATGGATAAATTAGAACAAATTATTAAACTAAATCGTAAACAAAAAGATGTTTTAGTTAAAGTAACCCCGGAAGATATTAGACAAAATAATTATCGCCTTGGTTTTAAATTATATCAAACCGAAATGAAAGGCGAAAATAAAAGTATTAATGAATTAGTTGATGAAAATACCAAATTAGTTGATCTTTTAGCCAATATAAATCAAGATATTGAATTAGAATTAAATAAACTAATTAATAAATAAATTTTTATTTATTTTTTCTTAAGCCGATAATGACAAAATAACTAATTATACTTAAAAGACCCACGATTATACAAACAGATAAAATTGGATTATCGGAATTATTTTGATGATTATTTGAATTACTAGAGTTTTCAAGGACAGATTCTTCTTTTTCTTCGGGTATTTCTACCTTTTTAGCTTCTTCCTTTTCTACCATTAAGGTGTATTTTTGTTCTTCCCCATTTTCCGCGGTTACTTTTACAATTATTTCATTATGACCTGCTTGTAAATTTTCATTCCCCATAATTTCCGCTTGGGCATTTACATCTTCTAATTCATATGTAATATCGAGTTGTTCTTGTTCATTAGGAATATTTATTACATCACTAGTAAAGGAATTAAAAACTATTTCCGTTCCCTTAACAAAAATTTTAATATTAGTATTATTACTTAATATTTTTTCTCTCGTAATTGTTAACTTATAATTTTTAACATTACCATTTTCGGCAATTACTTTAATATCAATCCCATTTTCGCCAATAATTAAATCATGATCTTTTACATAATTTACCACGGCTTTGGCATCATTAGCTACAACTTCTAAGATGACTTTTTCATTGGTTGTCGTATAAGTCATATTATCAGAAATTGTTATTTCCGTATCATCAACTGTAACTTTCTTTAAAGTTGCATCACTACTTTTAACTACTTCGGGTGTCGCTGGTTTTTTATTGGTTGAGCCGGAAGAGCTAGATGAACTACTACTACTACTACCACCACTACTACTACTATTGTGAGAACTAGATGAACTTCCACTGGAACTACTAGAACTACTAGAACAGCCACCATGTCTCGAACAACAACCTTTACGACAAGTACTACAACTAGGACTAACCGTCCCATCATTACAAACAATATTAGCTTCCACTACCGTAGGAGTAAACATTAATATTGCTAAAAATATCCCAATAAATCTTTTCATTACTTTCTCCCTACCACTTCTTAAGTATAATTAATAATTTTAAAAGATTATTTAAATTACACTAAAATAAGTGTAATTTTTTATTTACTTATAAGTCATACTTTTATTAATAATTTTTACTTTTATGCCACTATTTAAAGTAATAATCGAGCCAATTTCTTTTTCATAAACTTTAGCAACTAACTCAGTATTACCTTCAATATTATCCCCAATAACAAATTTTTCTGTTTCGTTATTATCTAAAAAGATTACTTCAAAATTGCCACTATATTTAGGAATATAAGGACTATAAACTCTTTCTACGGGGCGATCTTTTTTCACAAATCTATCATAATGATTATCTTTCCCAAAAAAAGCAGCCAATGAATCATCATCCGAAACTTGATAGGAAACTTTATTTTTTCTTAGAGTACTAATAACTTTATCTAAAGCCATCTCAGGAAAACCCGTTTTAATTAAATTTTTATATTCTAAGACTAATTTATAATCCATTAATTCCGATATTATAAACGCATCATCATTATAGACTTCATAAAAATCTTCTCTAACATGTTTTAGCCAAACAACTTTTTCTTTTTCCATAACTACAATTTTTACACCTAATTAATTTTATCATATATTTTTTATGAAATAAATATTCACCAGCATAGCTGGTAGTAAGACTGTTGACAAAGTAAAAAAAAGACAAACCCTACATTTTTTAAATGCAGGGTTTGTCTTTATTCTGAAAACTTTCCAAATTATTGCTTGAAAGTTTATCTTATATTATAAATAATACTTTTTTTCTTTTCCCTCAACATCTTTTTCAACCATATCCACAAAGTCTACACTGTTTTTAACATTAAAACCCATTAAAATACCATCATATACTAAATAGTTTTTAAAAGGTATAATAGCCGTTTTGGTCGGATAAGGTAAACTTTGATAAGGAATTAATTCATCAATATTACCATTTAAGCCTTTGACCATAAATAAGCCCTTGGGATGAAGCAGTGCCGTATATTCTAGCTCATACTTAGCGATAATAAATACATCTTGAAAACCTTTTTCAAATTCCCTAGTTAAATTCAATTCTTCTTGATTAAAATTAAAAGGATTAGCTTCTATAAATTCTGAAATTATTGTGGTTTTTTCTTGCCAAAATTTTTCAATAATTTCTTCTATTTCATAAGTATTTATCTCTTTATTATGATATATTTTATATTCTGGTTTAATTCGATAAAATTGATTAGTAAAATCTAAAAGGCCAAAATATAGTTTATAAAAAACTTTAGCTTCTTTAGGTCCTATACAAGCATTTTGTTGCTTAATATATTCTTGCTTCCGCTTATAATTTTGCATAATTTCCCGGACTTTAATATTTTTGGCTTCATTTGGGGTAAAACCATTTAAAGCTCCCGATGGCATCTCATCCATCGCCGCATCCATAACTTTAAAAAAATTAGTTAAATCCGTATTTTGTAAAGCCGGCACTTCTCGAAAAGCTTCTTTTAAAGGTGTTCTATCAATATTTAACATGGCAAAAGCTTTAATATCGAATAAACATTCTGACCAATAAAATGGCAATTTTTTCAATTCAGTCAAAAATTTTTTGATTTTCGGATTATGAATATCAAAATCATTATAAAACAAGGTTTTATATACGCTAATATCAATTTCTTTATTTCCCCCAAGACCTTGTTTTTTCCTTTCTATCTCCAATTCATCAAAAATATTATAATAATCTTGATATATGGCAATAGGTATCTTCTGACCAATCGTTTCATAATCTCTACTTATGATAATGACATAATAATTAAATAATTTATTCATCATCATATGTTGCCAAATATTTTCTTCTTTAATTCCTGTAATGCCGGCAGCCATTTGGCAAATTACGTGTAAAAATGCAGAACCTTGCATTTTACAATAGCCTACGATTATTTCATTTAATTCATCATTTTGTTTTTGCTTTTTCCAATGAGTATTTTTGACCGCTAAAGCAATTTTGTCTTTAATCTCTTCGGGTAAATATATTTTTCTGGGATGGATACCACAAAATATTAAAAATTTATCATGTAAAATTTCTCGTTCCCAATCATACTTTTTATCAAAAGGATCAAAATATAAATCATCTTCATCACTTTGTTCAGCTAAAAGTACCTTTTTTAAAAATTTTAATTCACGGGTCGTACAAATATCAATAATATTCGTATAATCTTGATATACTTGATAAATAGCCTCTAACATTTTCGTTTTCGTTATTTTATCATATTTTTTAAAGTTTAAAACAATTCGACTGTATTGATCATATACAAAATCTTTGCGAAAAGAATTAATTTCGGTCTTCATTTTCATTTAAATCACCCCTTTAATTAAAAAAAATATTGACTAATAGCTAGCCAATATTTTCATTTTTGTTTTGTTTTTTAACTATTTGATAATTTCAGATACTACACCAGCACCAACAGTCCGGCCACCTTCACGAATTGAGAATTTCGTACCGTTTTCTAGAGCTACTGGAGCAATTAATTCAACTGTCATATCAACGTTATCACCAGGCATAACCATTTCAACACCAGCAGGTAATTCAAT
>CANQCH010000037.1 GCA_947589165.1 uncultured Bacilli bacterium | reverse complement strand
TTATTGCTCAGCCTCAGTCTTATTATCACATTATCGGTTCCTAAAATTTTGATGGCAAATTGGAATAACTGTCACACTTCTATTATAATTACACAATTTTAAAATGCCTTTTTAAATAAAAGGGCTTTTTTCTTTTTTCTAAAAATGCTATAATTAATAATGATAGGGTGATAGGGTTGATTAATAAAATTAAAAATAATAAATTATTAATTGTTATTTTAATTCTAATAATCATATTAGGCATTTTATTAGTGAGTAAAATTACTTTTGCTTATTTAGAAAGAATGGAATCAAAAGCTGGTATAACCACTGGCGAAATTGATAGTGGAGAAGAAAGATTATATTTTACTAATGATGAAGATTTATCTTTAACGGCGTCAGTTGATAATTTTTCCTCTTTGGATAAAAATTTATCTGCTTCTGTATATCCTAAAGTTACTTTAATAGCTAATCCTGTTACAAAAAATTCGACTAGTAAATATATAGTAGGGATTATTATAAAAAACAATACATTTACATATAGTCAAGAAAATAATGCTGAATTAATTCTAACTATTACAGGTCCAGATAATACGGCTTCAGATGATAATATAATTAGAACAAGTGCGGATAATAAATTAGAATTCAAAACGATTGAAAATACAAAAAATGGTAAAGTTGAAGGCTTTGACGTTACCAATAAAAAAGGAATTTTTAATATCGTAGTTGATCAAGAAATCACGAGTACTGATGATACTGTGGGAGAAGTACAAGAGTGGACTTTTACTTTAACTTTCATTAATTATGAATTTGATCAATCTGTAAATGAAACAGCGACATTTATCGCGGATATAGTTATGCAAGAAGAAAAAATGCCAACTTCTTTAGTTGATGCATGTAGTGCTGATGAAGCGGTAGGAGAGTGCGTTCAAAAATTAGTTGCCAAATATGACTATGATATGACAAATATCGTTTATCATAATACTTTAAATGCTACTGAAAAGAAAATACCAAATGCGGAAAAAGTAGCAGGAGATGATTCATATAGATATGTAGGGGATAATCCGAATAACTATGTCTGTTTTGGTCCTGCATGTTCAAATGAAGGAACCGATCCAAACTATAAAAATTTATATCGAATCATTGGATTCTTCAAAAATGAAGATGATACAAGCGATGATTATGGAAACTATGAAATGAAAATAATCAAAGCGGATTTGGCAACCAAAGAAGACTTAGGAGAAGGAACATATCCAGAAAGTGCGTATAGAAGTAATGGTAGTACATCATCTTACCTATCTACTTATAAAGGGAAACTTACAAACTTTGGAAATTATGCATGGAATGATACAGCCGGGACATCATCAGATAATAATAACGTCAATATGTGGGCAGCAAGTAATTTAAATACAAAAAACTTAAACGGAACATATTATAATGCAATAGATGGAACATATAAAAGTATGGTAGTAGAACATAAATGGGAAGTCGGAGTGGCATGGAGTAGTGGTGATGCCAAATCAGTATTTGATTATGAACTAGGTTCAAATAAATTAAATGCTGAAAGCAATTATTGCTATACGCAAGGTAACACAACAGATACAAGATTATGTAGTGGAGAAAATGACTTAACATACAAAGCTAGTGTTGGCTTAATGTATATGTCAGATTATATGTATGGAACCTTACCAGATTATTGGAGTGAAACAGCAGTGAATTATAACAAAGACGATGTAAAAAATAATGACTGGTTATATTTAGGAGTAAATGAATGGACTATTTCTCGGTATGAAAACAGAGCTTATAGTACTCGGGATGTTAACGCCACAGGCAGTGCAAATTACGCCGATGATGTGTATGCTGGGAGGAGTGTGCGACCTGTTCTATATCTCTCATCCAATGTAAAAATAACCGGAGGATCTGGCACGGATAGTGACCCATATAAATTAGCAATGTAGTGTAATTATTTTAAATATCATCTTTAATTTCTTGTAACTTATTTTCCATTTTTCGCATTGCTTCTAATAACATATCGACTTCACTTCGTTGATTTTGATTACTTTTATTTTGGTCATTGTCGGTGTAAACAGAACCACCGGCTTTGGCTTTTTTACTATTGATATTAATATTCGAATTTTCAATTCGCGATTCGATTAATTGTTGTTGGGCGGCATGGGTTAAAACATATTGGCCAACCATAATAATCCAGTTGCCAATCGAGTTTTGTTCATTGGCATTAAAATCACCTACACAAGCATAACCAACTGCGACGGCGATTAAAGTAAAAAGATGAGGGTCAGTATTCGGAGGAAACTTATTTTCCAAAATATTAACCCCCTTTTTAGTATTTTATTTTTAATCTGCAAAATTATCAGTCTTTTGGTGCGTTTGCTTTTTTTCTAAAATTAATATATAATTTTAAGAGGTGAAGCAAATTATGCAAATAGATAGTGTTATGGAACCAACTATTGCAGTAAGACAAAGCCAATATCCTACGGATAATAAACCGGAATTTTTATTAGTTGGTCGGAGTAATGTTGGTAAAAGTAGTTTTATCAATACTCTAATTGAAAGAAAAAATTTTGCTCGGACAAGTAGTAAACCGGGAAAAACCCAAACATTGAATTTTTATCTTATCAATGGAAGTTTTTATTTAGTTGATGTTCCGGGTTATGGTTATGCCTCAGTTAGTCGTGATCGCCAACGAAAATTTGGTTTAATGATTGAAGAATATCTAAAAAATCGACCTAATTTAAAACAAGTTTTTATGTTAGTTGATTATCGGCATAAACCGACGGAAGACGATGTTTTAATGTATGATTTTTTAAAATACTATAATTTAGATATTACAATTATTGCGACTAAATATGATAAAATTAGTAAAAATAATCGGGAAAAGCAAGATAAACTATTAAAAGAAACATTAAAATGTCAGGATGACGAAGTAATTACTTTTTCCACAATAACGAAAAAAGGTCGGAGTGAAGTTTTAAGTATAATCGAAAAAAAGTTAGGATGATTAAAATGAATAAAAAAGGATTTACCTTAGTCGAATTACTAGCTGTTATTGCCATTTTAGCCGTTGTGACTGGTTTGGCAATGTTAAGTATTAATAATGCTTATAAAAGCTCACGGGAAAAAATTTTAGAAGATTATATTAGTAATATTGAAAATAGTGCCATTAATTATGTGCAAAATACTAATAATATTTTAAATAGTACTGATTGTAGTCGGATAAATAATAAAAATAATACGGACTACGACCGGTGTAAAGTATTTACGGTTGCCGAATTATTAAATTTAGGTCAACTTACGACGGACGAAAAAGATGGTAAAATATATAATAAAGTAACGAATTTAGATATGATGGCAGATGAAGTTACGGTTTATAGAGAAAATAATCGCTTACATGCCGAAATGACATGTATGAAAAGCAATAATGAAAGTTGTTAGAGGGTATAATGCAAACAGTTTGTTTAATTGGTAAACCCAATGTTGGTAAAAGTAGTATCTTTAATCGCTTAATAAAAGAAAAAAAAGCGATTATTATGGATACGCCGGGAGTTACCAGAGATCGCATTTATGGAGTAGTTGAATATGAACAAAAGAAATTCCATTTGATTGATACGGGTGGAATTCTTTTAGGTGACGATAATTTTGATCAAGATATTATTGCCCAAGCGGAACTAGCAATTGATGAGGCAGATCTTATTTTATTTGTTGTTGATGGTCTAACTGAGATTGATGCCGCAGATAGTCATGTCAAAGAATTACTTCATAAAACCCATAAACCTGTGATTGTCGTCGTTAATAAAATTGATAATGATGCCCGGACTAATAATATTTATAATTATTATGAATTAGGTTTTGCGACCGTTTTACCTGTTAGTGCTGAACATAACCGGGGCTTTAAAGAATTATTAAATTTAATCACGGAAAAAATGCCAGTGGAAGAAAATCCAACTACCGATGATACCATTAAATTTTGTTTAATTGGCCGTCCTAATGTTGGTAAAAGTAGTTTAATTAATGCGTTATTAAATGAAGAAAGAGCGATTGTTAGTGATATTGCTGGTACAACCCGTGACGCCGTGGATACCAAATTTAAATATAATGGGGCTGAATATACAGTTATTGATACTGCCGGCATGCGCAAAAAAGGTAAAATTTACGAAAATATTGAACGTTATTCGTTAGTTCGAAGCCTAAAAGCTATTGACCGAAGTGATGTCTGTGTCCTTGTTTTAGATGCATCTACCGGCATTATTGAACATGATAAACATATTGCGCATTATGCTTTAGAGGCTGGTAAAGCTTTAGTAATTGCTGTTAATAAATGGGATACGGTTTCAAATCCCGATCAAGAAATTAAGAAGTGGAAATTATTAATTACGCATGAATTACAATTTTTACCTTTTGTTAATGTAGTCTTTTTAAGTGCCAAAACGAAAAAAAGATTAGCAACTTTAATGCCCGAAGTTATTACTGCTTACGAAAATTGGCATAAAGAAATTAAAACTTCTATTTTAAATAATATTATCATGGAAGCCGTTAGTATTCACGAACCACCATCTTATAAAGGTAAAAGATTAAAAATTTATTTTGTTCATCAAACGGCAAGTCAGCCACCTAAATTTACGTTCCAAGTTAACGATAAAAAATTAGTTCATTTTAGTTATAAACGTTACTTAGAAAATCAAATTCGGGATAATATTGATTTAACCGGAACCCCAATTATAATTCAATTTAAAAATAAAAGTGAAGATTAACTAATCATTACCATATTTCATATAATAGTCTAGGAGGCTTTAATGAAATTCGGTGATGATTTTTTTAAAAAGGTTGAAAAAAAGACGAACGTAGATAAGGAAACTATTTTTGCTCTGGCGGATAAACTTCAAAAAGGGAATATGAAAGATGAAAAAACTTTACGAGAGGTAATTGATACTTTAAGTAAAATGACTGGTAAAACCGTAACGAAAGAACAAAGTGATAAAATAATTGCTAAAATAGTTAATGATAAAGTTCCCAAAAATGTTGATAAAATGTTTTAAAAATGAAAGCGAAATTTCATTTTTATTTTTATATTGGAATAATTATATTTTATTATAACTAATCATATATAAAAGTTTACAAATTGTGAAAATATCCCTAAAATATGGCAAAAAATGCTAAAAAATAATTATGATTATGATAAAATTTAAAGTAGCGAGGTAAGGGATGTTAGATGTTTAAATTAAATAAAAAACTCAAAAATAAAAAGACCGAAACGATGGGCAGTAAAATCAGAAAATTACGGTTGGAAAATCATTTAACTCAAGAAGCTCTAGCGGAAAAATTATTTGTATCTGATGGTACTATATCTAAATGGGAAAAAGATATTAGTGCGCCTAATTATAACTATCTAAAAGCTATGGGTAAAATATTTAAAGTAAAAGCTTCTTATTTTCTAGAAGATACTTCGCCTAAAGGTCGGTTTAAATTATTTATTAATATCTCTTTCGAATTTACCAAAAGCAATTGGTATAAAATAATCATTGTTGGTTTATTTTTGTTTTTAGCAACCTATTTTGTTAATACTTTTGATAGTCTAGAAATGTATGAAATAATGTCATCAGATAAAAATATTACAATTGAATCTGGTTACTATATTAAATCTCGCAATAAAGTAATTATTACGATTAATAACGTCAATTATTTAAGTGACGATAATGATATAATTAGTCAAAAAGTAAAATTGTATACTTTAGATGTTGAAGATAAAATATATTTTTATGAATCAGATAATTTAAATAACATTGAATATAAAAATTTTATTGGCTATGAATTATCTAAATCAGCCATAAAAAATTTAGATGATGAACTTTATTTAGAAATTGAAAATGTCCATTCAGATAATACTACGACAACATATGATACTAAATTATCATTAAAACTTTCTATTACTAATGGCAGCATTCTTTATTTTGATGATATAACAATTGATTTTGCAAAAGAAAAAACTACTGAAATTGATGAACATTTGTTATTTCAAAGTGGTTATAAAAAAGTAACAGAAAATGAAATTTATTATAAGGCATTTAAAAATTATGATCTATATTTTGATTTAAATATTAATAAAATGATTTATGAACAAAAATCTTCAACTGATTTAAATTTAAAGATAGAATATTATTTTGACAATGATTATATTATTTATCGGAAAAAGGAAGATGAACAAATAACGAATTATTATACATATCGAAATAATGATAAAAAATTATTATGTCATATGGGAGATTGTACTGATTATTTAAAGACTTATGCTTTGATAAAAAATATATATGATAATGCTTTTGAATAAACTTTCTTTAAGTAGAGAAATTATCTACGATTTTTCACTTGTCCTATTTCGACAGTTTATACTAAGCTAGACAATAGGAAAGGAGGGTGAAGTAGTGTGAAAAAATGGAGTATCTTTTTTATACTATTATTAGTAGTATGTTTTGCTTCTGTAAATGTTCAAGCTGCAACTAGAGAAGAATTATTACAATATTTTCCTGAAAAATATTTAGATTCAATTCCTGAAGAAAGATATCAAAAGTTATTGACGTTAGATGTTAGTAAAGCGCAAACTAAAACTATTGAACATCATGACACTAGATATCCTGAAGAAATAGCCCCAATGGGTAGTGCACTTGTGACGACTGCTAAAAATTTAAGCTTAAATGTTATTCCGTATACTGGTAATAATACTGACTATAGTATTTCTCTAACTGCAAAGTGGAAAAAATTACCAACAACTAAGTCATATGATGTTATTGCCATTAGACTAGATCGCTTTGCTTTAGAACCTGGAATTGCTTTTGGCGCTCAATTAAGCGATGGTGGCGATGTTTCCTATGGCTATAAAGGTACTAATATGGTATATAAGGATAATGGCTTTGGTATTTCTATGAATATTGTGGATGCCACTAAAAATGAATTAGTGATGATACTTGAATCGGATGCCGCTATTGATGGTGGCGGTGTTGGCACTGTCTATGGCGCTTATGAACATGCATTAGTTAATGTTTCACTTGCCCAATCACAAAGTTATAATATTAGTAGTGTTGGCATGGGTAAAGTCATTAACTTTGTCGATTCCGTATGGGCTAAATATGATGACATGGATGGCGTCAGTGTTACCATTAAAAAATAATCAAAATTAAAGAAAAAAACTATTAAAAAAGAAAAAAATTATTAAAGTAGCAAAAGAAAGGGGTGAAGTAAATGTATTGTACAGGAGATTACCGGATTTTAAGAATCAAGAAGGGACCTGACAGATGTATTTATATGCCTTATCCAACTCTTGAAGAAATTAGAGGCATAACCAGTTAACATCTTTCATAAGCTTTAATTAGAAAGCGAAAGATGGTGGGTTATGGAAAAAGAACAAGTATTGTCTTCAATAGCTAAAAGAGGAAATGGGGAAATATATCTAGGTGTAGTAGGAGCAGTTCGAACTGGTAAATCGACCTTTATTAAACGATTTATTGAAAATTTAGTCGTTCCTAATATTACTGATGAATATGAGAAAAAACATTGCTTAGACGAAATCCCTCAAAGCGCGGAAGGAAAAACAATTATGACTACTGAGCCAAAATTTGTTCCTTCAAATGGGGCAACTATTAAAATAAACGAATTTTCCACGAATATTAAATTAGTTGACTGCGTCGGTTATGTAATCCCTGAAGCCAATGGCTTTGAAGATGAAGATGGAAATCCGAGGATGGTTAAAAGTCCTTGGTTTGAAGAAGCAATTCCGTTTGTCGAAGCCGCGGAAATCGGTACGGAAAAAGTTATCAAAGATCATTCGACAATAGGAATTGTAGTCACGACTGATGGTTCTTTCGGCGAAATAAAAAGAGAATCATATCTCGAAGCCGAAGAAAAAGTAATACGAGAATTAAAAGAAATAGGAAAACCGTTCATTGTGATATTGAACAGTATTCATCCAACTAATAGCGAAACTCGAACATTAGCACACGAGTTAATGGATAATTATGATGTTCCCGTTATTCCGATTAGTGCCGAATTAATGAACGAAAAAGAAATCATGGAAATATTAAAAACAGCTTTGTATGAATTCCCAGTTCTAGATATTAAAGTTAATATTCCAGAATGGGTTCATGTTTTACCAAATAACCATGTGATTAAAACACACTATATGGAAAAAATTAAAGAAAGTGTTATCAGTGTGGAAAAACTTAAAGACATTGACTTTATTTTAGACCATTTTAGTGATTCCGAATATATTTCGAAGGCTTATATTAGTGAACTTGATGCCGCCACGGGTATTGTCACTGTAAATTTAGAAAGTCCGGATGAATTATATACCGAAACGTTAAAATCAATCATGGGTGATACGGTTACAACTAAAGCCGGCTTATTAAAAATATTTGCAACCTATCAAGAAGGTAAAGAAGAATTAGATAATCTTAAAACGGCATTAAAGATGGCCAAAAGTACGGGTTATGGCATTGTTTATCCAACTATAAATGAATTAAAACTAGAAACTCCGGAATTAGTTAAACAAGGAAATCGATATGGTGTTAAATTAAAAGCGGTGGCTTCTAGTATTCATTTAGTCAAAGTTGATGTTGAATCAACATTTGAACCAATCATCGGTAGTGAACTTCAATCTAAAGAACTAATCAATCATTTAATGAAAGATTATGAAGTTGATCCCTCAAGTATTTGGAAAAGTGAAATCTTTGGTCGTAGTTTAGAAGTCATTGTTCAAGAAGGAATTCAGGCCAAACTTAGCATGATGCCGGACACGACGAGATATAAACTTAAAGATACTTTAACGAAGATAGTTAATAAAGGATCAAATACCTTAATTGCGATTGTTTTCTAGCAATCGCTTTTTTAATGGCTAAAATTGCCTCAAAAATGTCAAATATAAGTCAATATTATTAAAAGATTAGGCACTAATTTGTCATATTTTCAAAGAAAATATGCTTTTTTATTGATTTTAAGAAAATAATTTGCTACTCTTAATATGTAAGGACAATCGTCCTACAAAAATATCAAAATGGGAGGTAAGAGGAACAATGACTAAAATGGAATTAGTAGAACTAATTGCTAAAGAAGCTGGTTTAACTAAAGCTGACGCTGCTCGTGCTTTAGACGCAACTTTAAATGGCATTACTGCTGGTTTAAAGAAAGATGGTAAAGTTTCTTTAGTTGGTTTTGGTACATTCAGCGCTAAGAAAAGAGCTGCAAGAGATGGTATTAATCCTTTAACAAAGGCTCCATTAAGAATACCTGCAAAAACTGTTGCATCATTCAAAGCGGGAAGCAAATTAAAAGACGCTTTAAATTAATCAAAAAAAGTCGGTTAACGACTTTTTTTCTTGG